>JBIJDQ010000129.1:0-6403 GCA_044344025.1 Rhodoferax sp. | reverse complement strand
TGACACGCTGGGACACCGCTTGTGGCGCGACGGCCAGGAAGTCACACTCACCAGCGGCGAATACGCGCTGCTGGCCGCGCTGGTGGCACACCCCAACCGAGTGCTGTCGCGCGACACGCTGGTGGACATGTTGCGCGGTTATGAGCGTGATGCGTTTGACCGCAGCATTGACAACCGGGTCACTCGGCTTCGGCGCAAGATCGAGCTTGAGCCCGGCGCACCGGCATTCATCCGCACCGTGCGCGGCGAGGGCTACCTGTTTACCCCGCTGGGTGGTCAGCCTTGAGTCAGCCCCCCAGTCTGGCGCGCCAAAACACGGTGCAACTGGCGCTGGCCTTCGTCGTGATGGAGCTGCTGGTGATTGGCCTGTTTACCTTTTTGGTTTTGCTGCCACTGGCACACCGGTCTGCCAACGACCTGGCCGGCCTGATGGTGCTGTCTGCCCAGACCTGGGCTGAATTGCCGCCACAAACCCGGCCAGCGTTCGAGCAAGAGCTGCTGGCAAGCCATGCCCTGGCACTGCGCGCCGAGTTACCCAGACCGGGACAGGACGAATGGCATCCACCCTACTTTTACCTGCTGGAAGCTGCATTGGCGAAACGCACCGGCTTAAACAGCCATTTAAGCAGTGAATACCTCGACACCGGCACTTGGTACTGGGCACAGGTGCCCAGCGGCGGGAGGCATCTAGCTGTGGGTTTATCGTCTGCACGCATTGACAGTCAGCCAATGACTGCCATGGCCCTGGCGCTGCTGGTCGGTTTGGGGCTGGCGGTGTCTGTGGCGTTCTGGCTGGCACGCCGCCTGACCCAGCCGCTGGCCAGACTGGAAGCCGCCAGCGCACTCATTGGTCAGGGTGGCCACCCCTTAATGCTGGTGGAAGCCGGGCCGCGTGAACTGGTCAGTTTGAGCCGTCGCTTCAATACCATGGCCCAGCAGGTCAGCGACCTGCTGGCAGCCCGCACCACCTTGCTGGCCGGCGTATCGCACGATTTACGTACCCCACTGGCACGCATGCGCCTGGCACTGGAAATGCTCAAAGACGCGCCAAACCCCGCGCTGATTGAGCGACTGGAGCGCGACATCGACCACATGAACCGCTTGATCGGCAACGTGCTGGAACTGGCGCGTGGTCTGCAACAGGAACCCCCCGTGGACACCGACCTGTCTGATTTTCTGCAACAGATCGCAGCCGACTTTTCAACACCAAGCAGCCCGGTCACGCTAACTTGCCCGCCTGGCCACTGGCCTGTAGCGCCCACAGCCTTACAGCGCGCCGTGGGCAACCTGCTGCAAAACGCCCAACGTTATGCGCCGGGTAAACCAGTGGCGCTGGTGGCAAGGTTTGAAAACAAGCATTGCCACATCGGTGTGCTGGACCGTGGCCTCGGGATTCCACCCGCGCAACGAGAAGCAGTGTTCCAGCCGTTTCACCGACTGGACGCGTCGCGCAGCCCAGCCACAGGCGGCTCTGGATTGGGGCTTGCAATTGTGCGTGAGTTGGCGCGTGCCAATGGTTGGCGCGTTTCGTTGACAGACAACCCTGGTGGTGGATTACAAGCCTGGCTTGAACTACCGTGATTAAATACTTGTGCATCACTACCAAAACAATAGCTTCTTATGCTTATAGAATAAGAACTACAGCCTATTTTTATACAAAACATGACTTTCCCCAACGCCTTTGAAAACCTGAACGTGCTGTCGCAGCACACCCTGCTGCCGCCCAGTGCGCTGCACGATGCGGTGCCCGCCAGCGACCGTGCCACCCAAACCGTCAGTGCCGCCCGCGCCACGGTGGCCAACATTCTTAAAGGCACCGACCCACGCCTGCTGGTGGTGGTGGGGCCATGTTCGATTCACGACATTGCCGCCGCCATGGACTATGCACAGCAGCTCAAAGCCCTGGCTGACGAGCTGAAAGACCAGTTGTTTATCGTGATGCGCGTCTATTTTGAAAAACCCCGCACCACCGTGGGCTGGAAGGGTTTGATCAACGACCCCCACATGGACGACTCGTTTTGCATTGAAGAAGGCCTGCACATTGCCCGCAAGTTGCTGGTCGACCTGAACGACATGGGTCTGCCCTGCGGCACCGAGGCACTTGACCCGATCACCCCGCAATACCTTGGCGACCTGATTGCCTGGAGCGCCATTGGTGCGCGCACCACCGAGAGCCAGACCCACCGCGAAATGGCCAGCGGCCTGTCGAGCCCGGTCGGCTTCAAAAACGGCACCGACGGCAACCTGGACGTGGCCATCAACGCCATGCTCTCAAGCGCCCAGCCGCATGCGTTTTTGGGCATCAATGGCGAGGGCCAAGTGGCGCTGACGCATACCCGTGGCAATGCCTTTGGCCATTTGATTTTGCGTGGTGGTGCGCAGCCTAATTACGATTCGGTGGCCGTGGCACAGGCCGAGGCCGAGCTTGCAACCGCCAAATTACCGGTGAACATTGTGGTGGACTGTAGCCACGCCAACTCACGCAAAAACCATGCGTTGCAAGGCCTGGTGCTAAAAGACGTGGTGGGGCAAATTCTGGACGGCAACCAGTCCATCAAGGGGGTGATGCTCGAATCCAACCTGTTTGAGGGCAACCAAAAACTTGGCAACCCAACAGACCTGATTTATGGGGTGTCAATTACCGATGCCTGCCTGGGCTGGGAAGCCACCAAGGAGGGCTTGCGTGAAGCGGCTCAGCGGCTGAAAACACGCACCAGATAAAGGGCTACAGCGTCGGTGTTGCACAAGCTGCACTGCGGCCTGGCTGGTGCGGGCAGCAATTACGCCGCCAACGCCGTCTCGATGTCTTTGCTCAGGCTCTCAGGGGTGTCGGTCGGCGCGTAGCGTTTGAGCACCTGGCCGTCCTTGCCGACCAAAAACTTGGTGAAGTTCCACTTGATGCTTTTGCTGCCCAGCAAGCCCGGGGCTTCGGCAGCCAGCCATTTGTAAAGCGGGTGGGCCTGGGCACCATTGACCTCAATCTTGGCCATCATCGGAAACGTCACGCCGTAATTCAGCTGGCAAAACCCGGCAATCTCGTCATTGGTACCGGTATCTTGGGCACCAAACTGGTTGCACGGAAAGCCCAACACCACCAAACCCTGCGAGCCGTAGGCGTCATGCAGCGTTTCCAACCCGGCAAACTGAGGGGTGAAGCCGCAGGCGCTTGCGGTGTTGACGATCAACAGGGCTTTGCCCTCAAACTTCTTGAGGGCCACTTTCTTGCCATCAATACCCAGCGCATCAAAGTCGTAAACGGTTGTCATCGCTTGTCTTTCAAAAATCAGCCGTGGGCCTTGTCGTTGCGGGCAATCGCCAGCAAACGAGCAATCTCATCTTTGTGATTCACCAGGTTACGGGCATGCCAGCGGCGAATCACCCACATGAAACCGGCAATCAGCAGGCCAAACCCGGTGATGGCTGCAAAAGTGGGCAACCCCAGACCGGTAGACAGGCTGTAAAGCGCACCCAACACCAGAATGCAGGCCTGTTCATTGAAGTTTTGCACCGCAATGGAGCGCCCGGCCCCCATCAGATTGTGACCCCGGTGCTGCAACAAGGCATTCATCGGCACCACCAAAAAGCCACCCAGGGCACCTAGGCCAATCAAAAACGGTGCGGCCACCCACACGTTGTCAATAAAGATCAGCCCAATGATCAGCAAGCCCATCAATATGCCCAATGTGATGACGCGCGGCCCGTCTTCCAGGCGCATTCGCATGGACGCCACCACCGCGCCCAGTGCCATGCCAATCGCCACCACCCCTTGCAAGGCCGAGGCTTGCGTGACCGAATAACCCAGCGCCGCCGCTGCCCAAGCCAACACGATGAACCGCAAATTGCCTGCAACGCCCCAGATCAGCGTGGTCGCGGCCAGGGAGATTTGCCCCAGTTTGTCTCGCCACAAGCGGGAATTGCAGGTCCAAAAATCAGGCAGCAAGGCCATCAGGTGGCGCGGCTTTGGCATGGCCCGCATCAGCACCCCAGTCAGGGGGATATGGGTATTGAACCAGGCCGCAAGCAGGTACACAAAAATCAGCACCGAAATGGCCGCCTCCGCCGGTGTGTTGATGCCGGTGTCAATACCCGGAATGTCAATGCTCAGCAGGTGTGGCGAGACGTGTGGCCCTACCAGTTGCCCGCCCAGCAGCACACCCAGAATGATGGAGCCGATCGTCAGGCCCTCAATCCAGCCATTGGCCTTGACCAACTGGGAAGCGGGTAGCAACTCCGTCAGGATGCCGTATTTGGCGGGTGAATAAGCGGCTGCACCCAGGCCCACGATGGCATAGGCCAACAGGGGATGCGTGCCAAACAGCATCATCAGGCAGCCAACAATCTTGATGAAATTACTCACCAACATGACCCGGCCCTTGGGCATGGAGTCGGCAAACGCCCCGACAAAGGGGGCAAGAATCACATAAAACAGGGCAAACATGGGCACCAAAGCCGCCTGTTGCCAAGGGGGTGCATGGCTGGTGCGCAGCAATTGCACAGCGGCCACAAACAAAGCGTTGTCTGCCAGCGAGCTGAAAAACTGCGCCGACATGATGGTAAAAAAGCCGCGTTTCATCGAAATATTTTGGCGACCGCTACTGCGACGCGTGAAGGGGGTGATGTGTCTCCGAACGGTACGGGGTTATAGCACGGCCGAGCGGTGTCAAAATCGGTCCACCGAATTTCACCACACCGCCATGCCACGCCCGATCCTTGCCACCATTGACCCTGCTGCACTGCACCACAACCTGAATCGCAGTCGCCTGGCCGCGCCAGAGGCCAAAATCTGGGCGGTGGTCAAGGCCAATGCTTACGGCCACAGCATTGAGCGGGTGTTTGAGGGCCTGCGCAGTGCCGATGGTTTTGCGCTGCTGGACCTGGATGAAGCGCAGCGCGTGCGCGCTTTAGGCTGGCGTGGCCCGGTGTTGCTGCTTGAGGGTGTATTTGAGCCGCGTGACCTGGAGCTGTGTTCACGGCTTGACCTGTGGCACACGGTGCATTGCGACGCGCAGATTGACATGCTGGCGGCGCACAAAACCAATGTGAGCCACCGGGTATTTTTGAAAATGAACTCCGGCATGAACCGCTTGGGCTTCACCCCCGAGCGCTACCGCAGCGCCTGGTCGCGGTTGAACGCATTGACCCAAGTTGACGAGGTGTCGCTCATGACACATTTCAGCGATGCCGATGGTGGCTTGGGCATTGCAGCACAGATGGCCGTGTTTGCCGAGGTGACCCAAGATCTGCCAGGTGAGCGCTCCTTGAGCAACAGCGCCGCCACCCTGCGCCACCCGGATGCCGTGGCTACCTCGGACTGGATTCGCCCTGGCATCAGCCTGTACGGCAGCTCGCCCGACCACCCTGAGCACACTGCGGCTGACTGGGACTTGCACCCGGCCATGACACTTTCATCAAAAATAATAGCTACTCAATCAATAGGGACGGGCACCAGCGTCGGATATGGCTCAAAATTTACCGCTGAAGCACCGATGCGCATCGGTGTGGTGGCCTGCGGTTATGCCGACGGCTACCCCCGCACCTGCCCGACCGGCACCCCAGTGCTGGTGGACGGCGTGCGCACCCGCTTGGTAGGACGGGTCAGCATGGACATGGTGACGGTTGATTTAACGGCCACACCGCAGGCCGACCTGGGCAGCACGGTGACGCTGTGGGGTCGCGCCGCCAACGGGGCAGTGCTGAGCATTGACGAGGTCGCCCAAGCGGCGGGCACGCTGGGCTACGAGCTGATGTGTGCCCTGGCACAACGTGTGCCGGTACAGGTGGCGCAAGCGTGATGACCTACGTTCCTGTTCCCTTGAGCCGGGTGCAGGTTGGCCACGCACTACCGGTCGACATTCGCGCGCCCGATGGTCGCCTGTTGCTGCGGCGGGGCCAGTTGCTGGCCTCCGAGGCGCACCGCGACATGCTGGCCACGCACCAGGCCTGCATGACCAACACCGATGCACAGGCCTGGCAAAAGGCGCTTGAGCGCCAGATGCGCAGCCTGCGCCAGGGTGGTGCTGACATGGCCAGCATCGCCCACACGTCCATGCCGGAGGAAATTCTTGACACCGACTACCTCGAAGGCCGGGCCTTTGAAGGCGGCTGGCTCGACCTGCAAGAGGTTTTGCGGGGCTTGCTGTACCAGGGTGCAGAGGCGGCCACGCCACTGCCACGGCTGCAAGGCATTGAACAAAAAGCCCTTGGTCTGTTGAGCCATGACCCGGATGAGTGCCTGTTTGTGCTGTTTCAGGCGCTGCCTGACCTTGGGCTGGGTTACTGCGCCACCCATGCGCTGCTGTGCGGCGTGGTCAGCGCGCTCACGGCTGACAAACTCAGCTTGCCCACCGGCAACCGCACCCTGCTGTTGCGCTCGGCGCTGGTGATGAACATTGGCATGGCACGC
>JBIJDQ010000128.1:0-6535 GCA_044344025.1 Rhodoferax sp. | reverse complement strand
TGCCTGGGCCATCAGGCAATTGGCGCGGCGTTTGGCGGCAAGATCATCCGGGCGCAGCAGCTCATGCACGGCAAAACATCCACCATCAGCACCACCCAAGAAGGCGTGTTTGCGGGTTTGCCTACGCAGTTCACGGTGAACCGCTACCACTCGTTGTCGATCGAGCGCGCCACCTGCCCGGCCTGCCTGAAGGTGACCGCCTGGACGGACGACGGCGAGATCATGGGTGTCAAGCACACCAGCCTCGACATCGAAGGCGTGCAATTTCACCCTGAAAGCATCCTCACCGAGCACGGGCATGCCATGCTGAAGAACTTCCTGAAACCTCGCGGGACAGACCGCAGTTACACAAAGTGAACCAGCTCTGTCCCCGACTGATTGTCGGATGTTGGGAGTTCACCTCGCGGGACAGACCGCAGTGATACAAAGTGAATCAGCTCTGTCCTCGACTGATCGTCGGATGTTGGCTGGCTTGATTGCTATTTAACATATAGCTGCTGGCGCTTGCTGGATAAGCACTACAGGCCATATATTCATAAATTTGATGAAAATCCGTGGTGAAAGAAGAGTTGACAAGCCGCCAGAGCCAGTTCAAAGCCTACCTGACCCAACAGCCCAAAGACGTGCTGGTGGACATGTTGCTGGTACTGTCTTTGCGCGATGATCGTCTGGCACAAACGCTGCTGGTCAAGTCCATGCCGCAGGACGAGCAGGACGCGCTGGTGGACGACTTGCGCCAGTTGATTGACGATGCCACAACCGTTGACCGGTTTGTGGACTGGCGCGACACGCACAGTTTTTCCGATTCACTGGACCAGGTGGTCGATACCCTGGCCGAGTTGTTGACGCCGACGCACGCGGGTGCTTTGGTGGAACTGGCGCAATACGCCATTGAGCAAACCGAAGCCGCATTGGAGAACGTCGATGACTCCGATGGGCAGGTGGGCGACATCCTTTACCGCCTGGGCGACTTGCACCTGAAAGCCTGCATGCTGGCCCGCCCGGACCCTGTTGCGCTCGCGCACGACCTGTTTGAGCTTGAGACCACCTTGCCCTTTGGCGTGTGCAGCTTCAGTGCGCTCACCTACAAAGAGGCCTTGGGTGCCAAAGGCCTGCAAGCCTACCGTGCGCTGGCCCAGGCGAAGTGGCATGCCCTGGGACCAGTGGTCGCAAAAACCGGGTTTGACCATGAGCGATTCAAAATCACCCACATCATGGAAGACCTGGCCCGAGCCAGTGGGGATGTGGATGAGCTGATCGCCATCAAGGCACGCGACCTCTCCGATGCCCGAACCTACCTGGCGATTGCGGAAATTTTGACCCAACACCAGCGCCATGACGAAGCCTTGCAATGGGCCGAACAGGGTTTGGCTGCCCACCCGCAGCGCACCGACAACTGCTTGCGCGACTTTCTGGTGGGCGCCTACCTCACACGCCAACGCCCCGCCGAGGCGCTACAGCTCACCTGGGTTCAGTTTGAGGAGCAGCCGGGACTTGCGGCCTACCAAAAGTTGCACGATGTGGCGGTCAAGCTCGGCATTTGGCCCGAGCAACGTGCGCGTGCACTGGCTGGCCTGGACCGTGACATGACCCAAGAGGCTTGCCAGACCAGCCGCTTCAAGCCCCAACCTTCGGTGCCTGACACCTCCCGACGTGTGGCGATTGCGCTGTGGGAGGGGGATCTGGACACCGCCTGGAAGATGGCGCACCAAGGTCAATGTCAGCAGAATTTGCGCCTCAGTCTGGCGCAGGCGCTGGAGACGACACGTGCGCAGGATGCGATTGTTCTGTACCGCCAGGTCGTGCCAGAAATCGTGGACAAAACCAACAACACTGCCTATGCCAGCGCCGTGGTGCTGATTCGCAAAGTGGGGCAGTTGATGGCCGGGTTGGGTCAGCCCCCGCAGTTTGCAGCCTACCTGGCCGAACTAAGATGCACCTTCAAACCCAAGCGCAACTTCATCAAACTGCTGGATGGTGTTCATGTGTAAAAGTACCATGGGTGTTTTTCTTGTGCTATTTAATAGATAGCTTCTCACGCTTATGTGACAAGCACTAGAGGCCAATATGACCAAAAATATGAGTTCAATGCGGGTTGACCTGCGCAGCGACACCGTGACGCAGCCCACTCCCGCCATGCGGGTGGCCATGATGGCCGCGCCGCTGGGCGACGATGTGTTTGGCGACGACCCCAGCGTCAACGCCTTGCAGGACAAACTGGCCGCCATGCTCGGTTTTGAGGCGGCGTTGTTCATGCCCACTGGCACCCAAAGCAACCTTTGTGGCATCCTGGCGCATTGTGGGCGCGGCGACGAATACATCGTCGGGCAACTCGCCCACACCTACCGGTATGAGGGTGGTGGCGCCGCCGTGCTGGGCAGTGTGCAACCGCAACCGCTGGCGCAGGATGCCAGCGGGCAAATGGCACTGGCCGACCTGGCCGCCGCCATCAAACCCGATGACTGCCACTTTGCCCGGACCCGCTTGTTGTGCCTGGAAAACACCTGGAACGGCCAGCGCATGCCCATGGCCTATTTGGCGCAGGCCACCGCTTTGGCCCGTGACAAGGGACTGGCCTGTCATCTGGACGGGGCACGTCTGTTTAACGCGGCAGTGGACCAGGCCATGGCACTTTCTCAGCTACCGGGAAAGGACGAGGGTGAGGGTCCATCGAACACGATTTTTGATGGAGATAGCGGTGTAGTGCCCGTGGAATATGCACAAGACGCTATTAAGTCAGTAGCATTTGACGCGTTAGACCACGATGCCGTGGTACAGGAAGCCCGCCGCATCGCCAGCCACTTTGACAGTGTTTCGGTGTGTTTCAGCAAGGGCCTTGGCGCACCCGTGGGCTCGGCCCTGTGCGGCAGCAAAGCGCTGATCGCCCGCGCCCTGCGCATTCGCAAAATGGCCGGTGGTGGCATGCGCCAGGTGGGTTTGCTGGCGGCAGCGGCCAGCCATGCGCTGGACCACCATCTGGTGCGCCTGCAAGATGACCATGCGCTGGCGCAGCGGCTGGCCAATGGGCTGCAGGGCATTGACGGCTTGCGCGTGCGCTCGGCCCACACCAACATTGTGTTTGTTGATGTGGACGGCGGGCGGGGTGCCGCGTTGCTGGATTTTCTAAAGCAGCACGGTGTGCTGGCTACCGGGCTTATTGGCCTGCGTTTTGTCACTCATCTGGATGTGGACGAGGCGGGCATTGACCACACGGTGGCCTGTGTCCGGCAGTTTTTTGTGATCCCAGCGGGGGACGGGCCCCACACACAGGCCGTTAACCCGGCTGTGTATTGAGACCCCACAGCCCATGCCGGATACCCCGAATTTGCTGCTGTTCATGGCCGCAGGCTGGTTGCTGAACCTGACCCCTGGGCCTGACGTGTTGTACATCGTCACCAACGCCTTGCGCAGCGGTGTGCGTGCCGGTTTGGTGGCCACGCTTGGCATTTCTGCGGGTTGTTTTGTGCATATTTTTGCCGCCGCTTTGGGCGTGAGTGCGCTGCTGGCCGCATCCGCAACCGCGTTTACCGTGTTGAAGTGGGCTGGGGCGATTTACTTGCTGTACGTGGGCTTGCAATTGCTGGTTTCGAAAAGACAAGATGCTATTTATATGATAGTTACTAGTGAAGCTGCGACAAGCACTACAAGCCTAAAAAGCATATTTTTCAAGGGTTTTTGGACCAATGCGCTCAATCCCAAGGTGGCCCTGTTCTTTTTAGCGTTTGTGCCGCAGTTCATTCCTCCGGATGCCAGCAACAAGGCCCTGGCGTTTGTGCTGCTGGGGGTGCTGTTCACCCTTAATGCCTTGCCGATCAATTTTGGCTACGCCGTGCTGGCTGGCTGGGCGGCACGCCGTCTGGCGCTGGTGCAGCGTGGCATGCATTGGCTGGAGCGCTTCGCAGGCCTCATGTTTGTTGGTTTTGGCTTGAAACTGGCCTTGACCGACAATCCAACCCATTAGCCAGTGCCGCGCGCCATACCAAAATACACCTATTGGACCAAGGAGCCCCATGACCCACCCGATCACCATCACCCCGCAAGAAGCGCTGTTGCGCACCATTGAGCACCGCGAGATTTTTCACGACGAGATGCTGCATATCGTGCGCCAAATCATGAGTGGCGAGTGGTCCCCTGTGATGCTGGCGGCGTTCATCACCGGCCTGCGCGTCAAGAAAGAAACCATTGGCGAGATCACTGCTGCCGCGCAGGTGATGCGCGAGTTTTCCACCAAGGTCCACGTGGCCGACAAAACCCATCTGGTGGACATTGTGGGCACCGGGGGTGATGGTTCCCACACTTTCAATATCTCAACGTGTGCCATGTTTGTGGCCGCTGCTGCGGGTGCCAAGGTCAGCAAACACGGTGGCCGGAGCGTCAGCAGCAAGAGTGGCAGCGCCGATGTGATGGAGTCATTGGGCATCAACATCAACCTCAAACCCGAAGCCATTGCGCGATGTATTGAGCAAGTGGGTGTCGGCTTCATGTTTGCCCCAAACCACCACCCGGCCATGAAAAACGTGGCCCCGGTGCGTCGTGAAATGGGGGTCAAAACTATCTTCAACTTGCTTGGACCCTTGACCAACCCGGCGGGTGCGCCAAATATTTTGATGGGTGTGTTTCACCCTGATTTGGTGGGCATCCAGGTGCGGGCGCTGGAGCGTTTGGGCACCGAACATGCGGTGGTGGTCTACGGCAAGGACGGCATGGACGAAGTCTCACTGGGGGCGGCCACCTTGGTCGGTGAACTTAAAAACGGCAAGGTCACTGAGTACGAGATTCATCCCGAAGACTTTGGCCTGACCATGGCCAGCAGCCGTGCCTTCAAGGTGGAAACTCCAGAGCAGTCGCGCGCCATGTTGCTCAGCGTGCTGGACAACGTGGACGGCCCAGCCAAGGAAATTGTCGTGCTCAACGCGGGTGTCGCCCTGTACGCAGCCAATGTGGCGGCCTCCATGAAGGAGGGCATTGACAAGGCACGGGTCGCCGTGGAGTCCGGTGCGGCCAAGGCCAAACTCGATGCCCTGGTGACGGCTGCGCATGTCTTGAGTCAGGTCTGATCTGTGGCGCTTTTGAACACCGACGGGGCTTGGATTGCGATCGGCATCTCTGCTCTTTTTATCGTTGCGGGGCTGGTAATGCACCGCGTGTTTGTCAATATTCTCAAAGAGGGCTCACCGGAGCCAAACCCACATGACTGATATTCTGGACAAGATCGTGGCCGTCAAACGCGAAGAAGTGGCCGCAGCGTTGACGCGAAAACCGCTTGCTGCGGTGCGTTTTGATGCTGAGAGCCGTGTGTTGACGCGTGATTTTATTGGCGCCTTGCGGGCCAAAATTGCGTCGGGACACCCTGGGGTGATCGCTGAGATCAAGAAGGCAAGTCCTTCGAAAGGCGTGTTGCGGGCGGACTTTATTCCGGCTGACATTGCGCAAAGTTATGCTGAATTTGGTGCGGCCTGCCTGTCTGTGCTGACGGACCAGCAATTTTTTCAGGGCTGTGTGGACTACCTCAAGCAAGCCAGGGCCTCATGCCAACTGCCCGTGTTGCGTAAAGATTTCATGGTAGACGCGTACCAAATCTACGAGTCGCGTTCGATGGGCGCAGATGCCGTACTGTTGATCGCAGCCTGTCTGGACGATGCTCAAATGAAAGATTTTGAGGCCATCGCCCGCAGTCTGGACATGGCGGTGCTGGTGGAAGTGCATGACCGCACGGAACTGGAGCGGGCGCTCAGGCTCAAAACACCGCTGATTGGCGTGAACAACCGCAACCTGAAAACCTTTGAGGTGTCGCTTGACACCACCTTGAGTTTGATGGCCGACATTCCCGCAGACCGCCTGTTGGTGTGTGAGAGTGGCATTCATACCCGGGACGATGTGCTGCGCATGGGTGCGGCCGGGGTTAATGCGTTTTTGGTGGGTGAAGCCTTCATGCGGGCGCAAGAGCCTGGTGAGGCACTGGCCGCGTTGTTTGGCTGATGGCTGGGGTTGAAGGTTCAGGGGCCAGACCGGGTCAGGGAACGCCAAGCCAATTGCAGACGGCGGATCCGGCAGACTGGCTTGTGGCACCTGGCTGGAAAGCGGTGGTTGATGATTTTTTTGCAACTGGTGCCGGTACCAAACTGCTGGCATTTCTTCGGCAACGCTTGGCGGCTGGTGCCGCCATCTTTCCACCGCAGCCGTTACGTGCCCTCGCATTGACACCGCCGGAGGTGGTTCATGTTGTGATCCTGGGGCAAGACCCCTATCACGGGCGAGGTCAGGCTGAGGGATTGGCGTTTTCCGTTGCGCCTGGGGTGGACGTGCCGCCGTCCCTGCGAAATATTTTCAAGGAACGACAGCGTGATCTGGGTGAATCACCACCGCAGCTGCCCATTCCGGGCGGCAGTTTGGTGCGCTGGGCCTGCGAGGGTGTGCTGTTGCTCAACACCTGTTTGACGGTCGAGGAGGGCCATCCAGCCAGCCATGCGGGCAAAGGCTGGGAGGTCTTGACGGATGCGCTAATCCAGCACATTTCCCTTCATTCGCAGCATGT
>JBIJDQ010000127.1:0-6559 GCA_044344025.1 Rhodoferax sp. | reverse complement strand
CGACTTCAATGACCAACTCATCTTCCTGGAGCCACGCGGTCTGTTTCCACCAGACCTTGAAGAAGGCATGACTTTTGACGGAAGCGCTTTACCCTCCGGATGCATGCCAGACGCGCCTCAGGATGTGCTTTACACCGTCACCGATATCTATCCAGAGCATGTTGTTCTGGACGGCAACCATCCGCTGGCTGGCATTGCCCTGAACTTGACACTGCAGGTGCGCGCTGTACGTGATGCCACCGAATCAGAAATTGGCAGCGGCAGCGCAGGCACTGGTTTTTTTAAGATAACACCGGTGCACAGCGTGGCACCCGGCGGCGATCTGTTGCACTGAGTCAACTGGTGGGCGTTTCAAGCCTTGCCGGTTGATCCGTAACCACCCTCACCCCGGATGCTGGTTGGGAATTCGTTCACCACATTGAACTGGGCCTGAACGACAGGCACGATCACCAGTTGTGCAATGCGCTCCATCGGCTCAATGGTGAAAGCCACATCACTTCGGTTCCAGGCGCTCACCATCAGTTGGCCCTGGTAATCGCTGTCAATCAGGCCGACCAAATTACCCAACACGATGCCGTGTTTGTGCCCCAAACCAGAGCGCGGCAAGATCAAGGCGGCAAAACCAGGGTCTTTCAAATAAATCGCAATGCCGGTGGGCACCAATTGCCAGGCGTTGGGTTGCAAGGTCAGCGGTGCGTCCAAGCAGGCCCGCAGGTCGAGCCCGGCACTGCCAGGCGTGGCGTAGGCTGGCAACTGCTCTGCCATGCGCGGGTCGATTACTTTGACATCGATTTTCATCATTATTCGGTTCTCGTGCTTGTTCTCAGGGCGATCTCAGCTATCAATTTACGAGCAAGTGCCAATTTGGAATCACGGGGCAACTCACGCGACCCGGACTCATCCAACAGCAGCAATGCATTGTCATCCTGACCAAAAGTGTCAGGGCCAATGTTGCCAACAAGCAACGGCACACCTTTGCGCAGCCGTTTGGCCTGCGCGTTGACCAGTAAATCGTGGCTTTCTGCGGCAAACCCGACGCAGTACAACGCGCCGCTCTGGCCACGTTCCGACTGCGCCACAGTGGCCAAAATATCGGGATTTTCAACAAAGTACAGTGCCGGGGGCTGGCCGGTGCCGTCTTTTTTGATCTTGCGATCAGATGCAGTAGCCGGACGCCAATCAGCCACCGCCGACGTCGCTACAAAAATAGTAGCTAAAGGCGCTTTTTTAGCAACCACTTCAAGCATATTTAATGCCGATTTCACATTCACACGGGTCACACCACGAGGCGTGGTCAGACTGACCGGGCCTGCCACCAATGTGACCTGCGCACCCGCCTCACGCGCTGCGCGGGCAATGGCAAAACCCATCTTGCCACTGGATAAATTGGTGATGCCCCGCACCGGATCAATCGCCTCAAAGGTGGGGCCTGCCGTCACCAACACATGCTGGCCTGTTAACACTTTGGGCTGAAAAAACGCAATCACTTCATCCAGAATTTCTTGCGGCTCCAGCATGCGGCCGTCACCTGTTTCACCACATGCCTGCTCACCACTTCCCACACCCAACACGTGGGCGCCGTCCATTCCCACACATGCCAAATTGCGCTGTGTCGCGGGGTGTTGCCACATTTCACGGTTCATCGCTGGAGCCAGCAACAAAGGCACCTGAGCAAGCGGGCGAGCCAGACACATCAAAGTTAGCAAATCATCAGCCTGCCCGTGGGCCAGTTTGGCAATCAAGTCGGCACTGGCAGGCGCCAGCAGGCAGAGGTCTGCCTCCCGAGTCAAATTGATATGCGTCATGTTGTTGGGTGCACGGGGGTCCCATTGCGACCCAAAGACCGGGCGTTGGCTCAATGCCTGCATGGTCACTGCGGTGATGAACTGCTCGGCAGCGGCACTCATGGCGACTTGAACCGTGGCACCGGCTTTGATCAGCAACCGGCACAACTCGGCTGACTTGTAACAAGCAATGCCACCACTGAGGCCCAAAACAATGTGTTTTCCAGCAAGATCTTTCATGCGCCGCAATGTAACAGAGTGGTACCGACTGCCAACGCGGCAACCTTATAATCTCTCTTTACCAGCTCCCTGAGCGTGTAGCTCTGTTTGACATGACCAAATTTGTCTTCGTCACCGGCGGTGTGGTGTCTTCCCTGGGTAAGGGAATCGCCTCCGCCTCACTTGCAGCGATTTTGGAATCGCGAGGCCTCAAGGTCACTTTAATCAAGCTTGACCCCTATCTGAACGTGGATCCGGGCACGATGTCACCGTTTCAGCATGGCGAGGTGTTTGTCACTGACGACGGTGCCGAAACCGACCTTGACCTTGGTCACTATGAGCGTTTTATCGAAACGCGCATGAAAAAAGCCAACAACTTCACCACGGGCCAAATTTACAAAAGCGTGCTTGAAAAAGAGCGCCGGGGCGACTACCTGGGCAAGACCGTGCAGGTCATTCCCCATGTCACCAACGAAATCCAGGACTTCATCAAACGTGGTGCCGGTTTTGGCACGGCGGATGCCGTCGACGTGGCCATTGTTGAAATTGGCGGCACCGTGGGCGACATTGAGTCCCTGCCATTTTTGGAAGCCGTGCGCCAGCTCAGCCTGCAACTCGGCCCCAACAACAGCGCCTTTGTGCACCTAAGTTATGTGCCGTGGATTGCAGCTGCTGGTGAGCTCAAAACAAAACCCACCCAACACACCGCCAAGCAGTTGCGTGAGATCGGTATTCAGGCCGATGTGTTGCTGTGCCGTGCTGATCGGCCCATCCCTGAAGAAGAGCGGCAAAAAATATCGCTTTTTTCTAACGTGCCACTTTGGGGTGTGATCTCAATGTGGGATGTGGACACCATTTACAAAGTACCGCGCATGTTGCACGAGCAAGGCCTTGATGGCCTGATTGTCGACAAGCTGCGCCTTAACACCCCCCCAGCCAACCTCAAGCGCTGGGACGATCTGGTTTACGAAACGGCTCACCCGCAGGGTGATGTCAGCATTGCCATGGTTGGCAAATATGTAGAGTTGAGCGACAGCTACAAGTCCTTGAACGAGGCCTTGCGCCACGCGGGCATGAAAAATCATGTGCGGGTCAAAATCACCTACATTGACTCGGAAACCATCACCACGGACAACGCGGCCCAGCTTGCCAAGTTTGATGCGGTGTTGGTACCCGGTGGTTTTGGTGTGCGCGGTGTCGAAGGCAAAATCTGCGCCGCGCAGTTTGCCCGTGAAAACAAAGTTCCTTATCTCGGTATCTGTTTGGGCATGCAAGTGGCGACCATTGAATTTGCCCGCCACGTGGCCGGTTTGCAGGATGCCAACAGCACCGAATTTGACCCTGACAGCGCAAATCCGGTCATCGCCCTGATCACCGAATGGAAAGACGCTGACGGCTCCATCAAAACCCGCACCGAAGACTCAGACTTGGGTGGCACCATGCGGCTTGGCGCGCAAAGCTCGGACGTGGTCAAAGGCACCCTGGCGCACCAGATTTATGGCGATGTGGTCACCGAGCGCCATCGGCACCGCTTTGAGGCCAACGTCAATTTCCTCGACACCTTGCGCAAATCTGGCCTGGTGATTTCTGCCCTGACGCAGCGCGAGCACCTCACCGAAATTGTGGAACTGCCACAAGACATGCACCCTTGGTTTGTGGGCGTCCAGTTTCACCCTGAGTTCAAATCCACCCCGTGGAACGGTCACCCGTTGTTCAACGCGTTTGTGCGCGCCGCGCTTGACCATCATGTCAAAGCCAGCCCTGTGAAGGCGGTGGCCTGATGAAGCTTTGCGGGTTTGAGATTGGCTTGCGCCAGCCTTTTTTTCTGATTGCCGGTCCCTGTGTCATTGAGTCCGAACAGCTTCAAATGGACACGGCGGGCACCCTGAAGGAAATTACCCAAAGTTTGGGCATCCCGTTTATTTTCAAAAGCAGCTTTGACAAGGCCAACCGCTCCAGTGGCAACACCTTTCGTGGACCCGGCATTGACAGGGGGCTGGAGATTCTGGCCAAGGTCAAACGTGAATTGGACCTGCCCATCTTGACAGATGTCCACTCTGAAGAACAGATCGCCCAGGTGGCCTCAGTGGTGGACGTGCTGCAGACCCCAGCCTTCTTGTGCCGTCAAACCGACTTTATCCGCGCAGTGGCGCAATCGGGGAAGCCGGTCAACATCAAAAAGGGGCAGTTTCTGGCACCCGGTGACATGAAAAATGTGATCGACAAAGCACGTGCTGCAGCGCGGGAAATGGGCCTCAATGAAGACAACTTCATGGCCTGTGAACGGGGTGCCAGCTTTGGCTACAACAATTTGGTGAGCGACATGCGCTCATTGGCCATCATGCGTGAAACCGGCGCGCCAGTTGTGTTTGATGCGACCCACTCGGTCCAGTTGCCCGGTGGCCAAGGCACCAGCAGTGGGGGCCAGCGCGACATGGTGCCCGTCTTGGCCCGCGCTGCGGTTGCTGTGGGGGTTGCGGGCCTGTTCATGGAAACCCACCCGGACCCCGCCAACGCGATGAGTGATGGCCCCAATGCGGTGCCTCTCAAATACATGAAAGCCTTGCTGGAAACCTTGCTGGATCTGGACCGTGTGACCAAACGGCATGGCTACCTTGAGCAGATTTTTTCTGCCTGATGACCCGGCCACCAGCCTATTTTTTACCTTTGTTTAACTACTGAAAGAAACCAATGAGTGCAATCGTAGACATCGTAGGGCGTGAAATTCTGGACTCCCGTGGCAACCCCACCGTGGAGTGTGATGTGTTGCTGGAATCCGGCACCATGGGCCGTGCCGCTGTGCCGAGCGGCGCATCCACCGGTAGCCGCGAGGCCATTGAGCTCCGTGACGGTGACAAGAGCCGATACCTGGGCAAAGGCGTGCTCAAAGCCGTTGAGCACATCAACACCGAAATTTCCGAGGCCGTGCTGGGCCTGGACGCGTCTGAGCAAGCTTTCCTTGACAAAACCCTGATTGACCTGGACGGCACTGAAAACAAGAGCCGCCTGGGTGCCAACGCCATGTTGGCGGTCTCCATGGCAGTGGCCCGGGCTGCGGCTGAAGAATCCGGCTTGCCGCTGTACCGCTACTTTGGCGGCATGGGTGGCATGCAGATGCCCGTGCCCATGATGAACGTGATCAACGGTGGCGAACATGCCAACAACAACCTGGACCTGCAAGAGTTCATGATCATCCCGATAGGTGCACCCTCCTTCCGTGAAGCCTTGCGTTACGGTGCAGAGGTGTTCCATGCGCTCAAGAAAATTTTGCACGACAAGGGCATCAGCACCGCTGTGGGTGACGAGGGTGGCTTTGCGCCCAAGGTAGAGGGCGGACACGAAGCCGCGATCCAGATGATTCTGCAAGCCATCGACAAGGCTGGTTTTGTGGCGGGTGAACAAATCGTCCTAGGGCTGGACTGCGCCGCCAGCGAGTTTTACAAAGACGGCAAATACCACCTTGAAGGTGAAGGCCTGGTCTTGAGCGCTGAGGAATGGACCGACATGCTCGCGACCTGGGTCGACAAATACCCCATCATCAGCATTGAAGACGGCATGGCCGAAGGTGACTGGGACGGCTGGAAAGTCTTGACCGACCGTTTGGGCAAAACGGTGCAAATTGTGGGCGATGACCTGTTTGTCACCAACACCAAAATTTTCAAGGAAGGCATCGACAAAGGCATTGCCAATTCGATCCTGATCAAGATTAACCAGATCGGTACCTTGACCGAGACCTTTGCCGCCATCGAGATGGCCAAGCGCGCGGGCTACACCGCCGTGATCAGCCACCGCTCGGGTGAAACCGAAGACTCCACCATTGCCGACATTGCCGTGGGCATGAATGCCGGTCAAATCAAAACCGGTTCCTTGAGCCGCTCGGACCGCATGGCCAAGTACAACCAATTGCTGCGCATCGAAGAAGACTTGGGTGATGTGGCCACCTACCCTGGCCGCGCGGCCTTCTACAACCTGCGCTAAAGCGGTTTTAAGTGGGTCGTCGCGCTGTTCCGGCCGCCCTGATCACACTGCTGGTGATTCTTCACGCGCAGCTGTGGTTGGGCCGGGGCAGCCTGCCCAGCGTGGCACAACTGCGCACCCAACTCGCTGAGCAAAATCAGCGCAACAGCCAGGCACAGCTGGCCAACAACCAGCTGGTAGCCGAGGTTCGTGACCTGAAAGAGGGGCTGGAAATGGTGGAAGAAAAAGCCCGCATGGAACTTGGCATGGTCAAGTCGAACGAAATTTACGTCCAAATTGCCCGTTGATCAACCGTTCACCGCACGTAAAGCCACCACACAAGCCTACAATAAGCACCGTCTGCCACGCGCATTGGGCTTTATATTTCCTTGAACCAATGCTTATAGAGCCAGGGCTTGGAATATTGTGATGTTGGCGTGATCATCTCGCGTTAGATGAACCCAAAACATCCACTGACCTCGCCCACCTGAACCCCGGTTCAGGATGCCGGTCCAGTGGCGTGGCAGACACCTCTACTCCCCCCCAAAAAATGCATTTCGAAATTACACTGCTGCTTGAGTTGGCCCTGCTGGGGCTGG
>JBIJDQ010000205.1:0-4946 GCA_044344025.1 Rhodoferax sp. | reverse complement strand
GGCGCTGACGCGAAAACGGTTTCGGGGATGACAAATTTCTGACCACTGCTTTAGTTTCAAAGTGATGGATTTTTAACTGTCAGGACTTAAGGCTGTTGCGTGCGGAACTCTGTAGGTGTTAGCGCCAACTCGCGCCGGAAAAATTTGACGAAATTGGTGGCCTCGTCAAACCCCAAATGATCGGCAATGGTCTGAACCGGCAAATGGGTGTGTGCCAGCAAGCGCTTGGCTTCCAGCACCAGGCGCTGGGCGATGCAGGCCTTGGGACTCAAGCCAACGGCCGCATGGCTGGCGCGAGCCATTTTTTTTTCACTCATGCCCAGGCGTTGCGCATAAAACTGCACCTGATGCTGGGCAGCAAACTCGATCTCCAGCAATTGCCGAAAAAGTTTGTAATTGGCCAGCGCTGAGGGGCTGTTGTCTGGGCGAGCGGGCATCAGGGTCTGCCAGAGCGACAGTCGCAACAGGGCCGCCGCCAGTTGCAGTCGCATCAGCGTGTTGCGCAGTTCCATGTCGCAGGGCAATTGGCTGTCGGCCTGCATCGATGTCACCGTTTGGAGCATTTGTGCCTGCTGTGGCTCGTCAAGCTGACTGAGGCAGCCCAGGTCTTCCAGTCGGCGCAGCAGCGCGGTTTCGTCGGCGCTGGAACTTCGTGCCCGGGGCAGTAGAGCCTCGGGTTTGAACACCACCTGCCAGCCATCCCATGGGCTAGAAAAATCGTAGAGGACCACCTGTCCGGGTCGTATCAGCAACCATGTCCCGGAAGTTAGGGGCAAGGTGCTGAAATCTACCATGATGCTGGCACTGCCCTGCATCACCCCCATAAGGCGAAAAAAGTCTGCCCGTTGCAACTGCCGGAAGTGCTCGGGTGGCGCTCGGGTTTGCAGGTCGGTGATAGTCATCAGCTCGATCTCCTGGCGCTTTTCATGCGGGGGATTGAAGCCAAGCGAAACGATGTTGGAGGGTTTGGTCACGGCTGAATTGTCTTATTTTTACCATTTTAAGACGGCGAATTACCTTCGCGAAGCCGGCTTTCTGTCGCAAACTTGCTCGCATCACAACCCCTCATTTTTTTTGGAACTCATGATGAAAAAGCATCTTGTCCGCCGCACTTTGATCAGCGCAGCCATTTTTTCTGGCATGGCCACATCGGCCGTTGCGCAATCTGTCTTGTCCAAGGATGAGGCCCGCAAGCTGATTGAGCCGTTTTACAGCATGCTGAACCAGCCAGCTAGCAAAGACCTTAAGGCCTTGTCAGAGCAAGCGCTATCACCCGATTGGAAATCGTATTCCAGCGACACTGACTTCAAGACCCGGGATGCCTTTGTGGCGCAGGTAGGTGGTTTTGGCAAGTTGATACCGGACCTGAAGTGGGACATCAAGGACGTGCTGGTGGACGACAGGCGCATCATCGTGCGCAGCGAAGCCAGTGGCACGCCGGTCGGGCCTTTGTTTGGTGTCGGACCCACGGGCAAAAGTTTTCGCATCATGACCCTCGACATTCACACCATTCAGGATGGTCGCGCCATCACCGCCCACCATGTGGAGGATTGGGCTGGTGCGCTACGGCAGCTGTCGGTCAAATAAGTCACTACAGTGGTGCAGCCACCGGCTACTTGCCGTTGTTACTGAACAACCACCTATTGAAGTAGACGGGTTCATGCCAAAAGTCGGTGGATTTAACCTTGTGATTGATATCTAAACAATAGCTTTCATCGCTTGATTCATAAGGACTACAGGCTAATCTGGCGTCAATTTAGGTAGCCTGCGCCGCCTTGATCATGTCTGCCGCTTTCTCGGCAATCATAATCACCGGGGCATTGGTGTTGCCACCAACGATGCGCGGCATGATGGAGGCATCCACCACGCGCAGGCCTTGCAGGCCATGCACGCGCAGTTCGGCGTCCACCACGTCCATGTCGCCAGAGCCCATGCGGCAACTGCCCACCGGGTGGTAAATGGAGTCGGCCAGATTACGAATGACTTGCTCGATTTCCTCATCGGTTTGTGCCTTGGCGGTAGCGGCAAGTTCGCGCCCGCCAAACTGGGCCAGTGCCGGTTGCGCCAGGATGCCGCGCATCAGTTTGAAGCCTTTGACCATGCGGTCCATGTCGTCGCGGCTGGCTAAAAAGTCGGGGTCCACCAGCGGCAGGGCTTGCGGGTCCTTGCTGCCCAAGCGCACGCTGCCATAACTCTTGGGCCGCAGCAGGCACACGTGGCAAGAGAATCCGTGGCCCAGCGTGGTGGTGCGGCCGTGGTTGATAAGTTTGCCAATCACAAAGTGCAGTTGCAGGTCAGGTATCGCCTCTGACGGGGCGCTCTTGAGAAAACCACCCGCCTCGGCAAAGTTGGTGGCGAGTATGCCGGTGCGCTGCTTGCGCCACTCGAATACGGCTTTGAGCATGGCCAGCGCGCCAGTGAGCGATACACCAAACAGGTCTTTGGCTCCTGGGGCATCCACCACCTGCACCATATCGATATGGTCATGCAGGTTTTGTCCGACACCAGGAAGATCGTGCAATGGCACGATGTGGTGGTCCAGTAAATGCGCCTTGGGGCCAATGCCCGAGAGCATCAGGATTTGCGGGGACTGGATGGCCCCGGCACACAGCAGCACCTCACGCTGGCACTTGAGCTGTTTGGTCTGGCCCTCGTGCTCAAACTCCACACCCACAGCCCGTTTTTTCTCCAGCAGGATGCGGGTGGTGAGTGCACCGGTAAACACATGCAGGTTGGGGCGTGACCGGTGAGGTGTGACATAGGCTTTGGCTGCACTGTAGCGCTCGCCGTTTTTGTGGGTCACCTGGTAGGGGCCTACACCTTCTTGCTCGGCACCATTGAAATCGGTGTTGCGCACAAACCCCGCTTGCTCACCGGCCTGCACAAACAAGTCACTGAAACGGTTGGGCTTGCGCAAATCCATCACATTCAAGGGGCCGTTGACACCATGGAAGTCATCGCGACCACGTTCGTTGTGTTCGGCCTTTTTAAAGTAGGGCAACACATCGGCATAAGACCAGCCGGGGTTGCCCTGGGCGGCCCAAAAGTCGTAGTCAGCGCGGTGGCCTCGGGTGTAAACCATGGCGTTCAGGGAGCTTGAGCCGCCCATCACCTTGCCGCGTGGCTGGTAGCCGGTGCGCCCGTTCAGGCCCGGTTGAACTACGGTGTTTATGCCCCAGCCATTCAGGCTGAACTTGGCCATGACCGCCAGACCGGCTGGGCAATGGATCAGCACACTGCGGTCCGCAGGGCCGGCTTCGAGCAGGGCCACGTTGATGTCGGGGTCTTCTGACAGTCGGCCAGCCAGCACGCAGCCCGCTGAGCCGCCGCCGATGATGATGTAGTCAAACATGGTGTTCTCCTGGCACGCCATGAAAATTGAGCTGTGCCTGCGCTACACGTTACCGCAAAAAATGCGATGGTTTTAGAGGCTTGTCCCAAGGGAAAAGGCCTGTCCGGTGGTGCCCGCAACGGGTGAGCGCCATGGTCCAAGCAGAGTGGGCACAATCGGGCATGATCGAAGCTTGCATCCAAAGGGATTTTCATGCGATTGGCCTTGTTGTCAGACATTCACGCAAATATTCAGGCGCTTGATGCCTGTCTGGCGCACGCGCGTGCACGGGGGGCAAAACAGTTTGCCATTCTGGGCGACCTGGTCGGCTACGGCGGCGACCCGGTAGCGGTGGTGGCGCAAGTTCAGGCGCTGGCGGGGCAGGGGGCCAGGGTGCTCAAGGGCAACCACGATGCCATGGCGGTTAAACCCCCTGTGTGCGCCAGGACCATGGGCGAGAGTTCAGCGGCCTGGACCCATGCGCAGCTCGACCCGGCACAACGGGCTTTTCTGGACAACCTGCCCTACACCTTGGAATTCGGTTCCACTCTGCTGGTTCATGGCAGTGCCGACCTGCCCGAGGAGTGGCGTTATGTGCAAGACACCATCGCTGCCGGTACTAGCCTGGATGCGGCCTCACCCATGCGCCATGTGTTTGGCGGGCATGTGCATTTCCAGACACTCTACGGGCGAGTCGACCAGTCGCGCCCCAGTCGGTATGGCTTTATACCGGGTGCACCCGTGCCAGTTCCCGCCACACTGCAGTGGCTTGCCACCTTAGGCTCGGTGGGGCAGCCGCGTGACGGCAACCCCCATGCGATGTACGCGGTGTTTGACGCGGACCGCTTGGAGCTGACCTTTGAGCGGGTGGACTATGACCATGGACAAGCGGCGCAAGCCGTGCGCCGGGCCGGGTTACCTGATTTTTTTGCTGAACGACTGCAATTGGGGCGATGATGTCTTCACCTGTGTCCTTATCCATGCCGGTTGACCTTGACCCGTCATTAAGTTTGCTGCCCAAAGGCGGCCCGGTTGAGCCTAAAGCCAAAAATTTTGTTTGGCCCGCGCCACCCTATGCGGTTTACCACATGGCCGAACCATGGACCGAGCCCCAGGTGTGTGAGCTTGAGGGGCTCAACGGTGCCATACGCCGCTGCGCACTGGTATCGATCACGCCGGCTGATCAAACCATCCTGGTCCAGATCGAGCACATCAAAACGCCGGTGCCCCTGGCGTTTTCGCAGTTTCGGCGCCTGACCCTCAAAAAAGCGATTCACCCGCAGGATATTGTCAGCACCGAGCAGTTTGCCGACATTTTGGGGTACCGCGCGGCGGTGCAGTACCAACTGCAACTCAAAGACGGTACGCTTGCATCAGGCCAGACCGTCGGGAATGTGGAAACCCACTTCGGTGTGTTTTTGTTTACGCCGCTGGATGACCGAGGCACCGTTGAGCAGGTGTTTGTGCCCAAGGATGCGTTTGTAAGAATCAGGCTGGGCGACCACATTGGCCAGATGCTGGTGGCACAGCAGTCCGTAACCGCTGCGCAGGTGGAGCATGCCGCCAGTGAGCAAGAGGCCTCGCGCAAACGCAAACTGGGTGACTACCTGGTTGA
>JBIJDQ010000126.1:0-6698 GCA_044344025.1 Rhodoferax sp. | reverse complement strand
CACTGGTGGCGTGGGTGACTCGCGAATGATGCGAATGAAGTCGTCAATGTTGGCCAGCGCCACCGCCAGGCCTTCCAGCACGTGGCCGCGCTCGCGGGCTTTGCGCAGGTTGAACACGGTGCGCCGTGTGACCACTTCTCGGCGATGCTGCAAAAAGACCTCAATAAGGTCCTTCAGGTTGCAAAGTTTGGGCTGGCCATTGATCAAGGCCACCATGTTCATGCCAAAGGTGTCCTGCAACTGAGTTTGCTTATAGAGGTTGTTCAGCACCACCTCAGGCACTTCGCCGCGCTTGAGTTCAATCACCAGGCGCATGCCTGATTTGTCAGATTCGTCCTGAATGTGGCTAATGCCCTCGATTTTTTTCTCATGCACCAACTCGGCCATGCGTTCCTGCAAGGTCTTTTTGTTCACCTGGTAGGGCAACTCGTCCACGATGATGGACTGGCGCTGGCCACGGTCAATGTCTTCAAAATGGCACTTGGCGCGCATCACCACCCGGCCACGGCCGGTGCGGTAGCCGTCTTTGACACCATTGATGCCATAAATGATGCCAGCGGTCGGAAAGTCAGGCGCCGGGATGATCTCCATCAGTTCGTCGATCGAGGCTTGCGGGTTGCGCAGCAGGTGCAAACAGGCATCCACCACCTCGTTAAGGTTGTGCGGCGGAATGTTGGTGGCCATACCCACCGCAATGCCCCCCGAGCCATTGATCAGCAAGTTGGGCAGGCGGGCTGGCAGAACCAGGGGTTCTTTCTCGGATCCGTCGTAGTTTGGGCCGAAGTCGACGGTTTCTTTGTCGAGGTCAGCCAACAATTCGTGGGCGATTTTGGCCAGGCGGATTTCGGTGTAACGCATGGCCGCTGCGTTGTCGCCGTCGACCGAGCCGAAGTTACCTTGGCCATCCACCAACATGTGGCGCATGGAGAAATTTTGCGCCATCCGGACAATGGTGTCATACACCGACTGGTCGCCATGGGGATGGTATTTACCAATCACGTCACCAACAATACGGGCGGACTTTTTGTAGGCCTTGTTCCAGTCGTTGCTCAGTTCATGCATGGCAAACAGCACGCGCCGATGCACTGGTTTCAAGCCATCGCGCGCATCCGGCAACGCACGACCCACAATCACGCTCATGGCGTAGTCCAGGTAACTGCGGCGCATCTCGTCCGCAAGGCTGGTGGGGAGGGTTTCTTTGGCGAACTGGGTCATGGATGGGGCCTGGGTCTAGACGAGGTCTGAGTTATCTGACCATTTTAAGCTGCCGTTTTGTGGCTGCTTTGCAACGGGTTTGAGATATTCTTCACACTTGTTTGCGGAATGACTTGGTGGTCGTGTTAACAACGGCTAACGGGAAAAGGGATGTGGCACAATGAAATTAACGCTCGAAGTGATAGGCATCTTGAGCGTCTGTTTTACCAACGCAGCGCTGCTGCGGATTTTTCCTTAAGGAGAACCATGAAGAAATTGAATAAACTGGCAATGCTGATTGCTACCGCAGCCCTTGCAACCACTGCTGGCGCTCAGTCCATCGACAATTGGCGTGCTGCGGACGGCACCGTTTGGAAAAACGGCTCCAGCGAACTCTGCTGGCGTGATGCGTTCTGGACACCAGCCACCGCTGCTGTCGGTTGTGATGGCGCCATCGTGGCACCAAAAGCTGCTCCTGCACCCGTGGCTGCACCCGCACCTGCTGCTGCACCTGCTGCTGCACCTGCTCCCTCATCCGCTGCCAAGGCTGCACCCGCACCTGCACCAGCACCTGTGGCTGCTGCCAAGGTGACTTACGCTGCTGATGCCTTTTTTGACTTTGACAAGGCTGTTTTGAAGCCTGAAGGCAAAGCCAAGCTTGATGACTTGGTTGGCAAGGTCAAGGACATCAATCTGGAAGTGATTATTGCTGTGGGTCACACCGACTCCGTCGGTGGCGATCCTTACAACCAGAAGTTGTCGGTTAACCGTTCTGAAGCTGTGAAGGCTTATTTGGTGTCCAAGGGCATTGAAAAGAACCGTGTTTACACCGAAGGCAAAGGCGAGAAGCAGCCTGTGGCTGACAACAAGACAGCTGAAGGCCGTTCTAAAAACCGCCGCGTTGAGATCGAAGTGGTCGGTACACGTGCTGCCAAATAATTGGCTGATGGTCTAGCGCTTGTCGCTCTGCAAAAAACCCGCTTAGGCGGGTTTTTTGTTGCCTGTACTCCCCGGCACCGCCCTTTTGAACCGAATTGCACTGTGAATAACGACTGCAATCGCTGTTTCTGAGAACGAATCCAGCGAATTGTCAATTGAAAACTAGGGTTTACCCTAAAATCGAGGGCTGACTGAATGGTCTACCGTTTTTTCTTTGATTTTGGAACTTTATGAACTCGCCGCTGGATACCGAACTGATCGAAAACTACACCTTTCCCGAGATCAAACTGGGGCAAAGCGCCCGGCTGTTCCGCACCCTGACGGTGCAAGACATCTCTGCCTTTGCAGCGGTGTCAGGTGACACCAACCCAGCTCACCTTGACCCCACCTATGCCAACGACACCTTGTTTCATGGCGTGATTGCCCACGGCATGTGGAGCGGTGCCTTGATCTCGGCCTTGTTGGGAACCCAGTTTCCTGGCCCCGGCACGATCTACCAAGATCAGGCGCTGCATTTTGTCAAGCCGGTGCGCATTGGTGACACACTCACTGTGACGGTGACCGTCACATCCATGAATGCAGCCAACCACAGCCTGGAGTTGGATTGCGAGGTGATCAACCAGCGCGGTGACCGAGTGCTCAGTGGTGTGGCCAAAGTTCTGGCACCTTCCAGCAAAGTGCGTTTGCCGAGGGTTGAAGCCCCTCAAATTCAGTTGTTCGACCCACAAGCGCGGTTTCGTAATTTGCTGGCTATGGGAGACAACCTGGAAGCTGTGCGCTGTGCCGTGGTGCACCCTTGTGATGAAGGCTCTTTGAGCGGTGCCATGGATGCAGCCAGGTACGGCCTGATCATTCCGGTGCTGATTGGCCCTGAAGTGCGCATTCGCCATGTCGCCAACGAGTTTGGCATTGACCTGACCGGCGTTGAGATCATTGACCAGCCGCACAGCCATGCGGCGGCCGAAAAAGCGGCTGAGCTGGCCGCCAGTTGGGATGTGGAAATCCTCATGAAAGGCAGCCTGCACACCGACGAACTGATTCAAGCCGTGTTGGCCAAACCGGCACTGCGCACTGGCAAGCGCATGTCACATGTGTTTCGCTTTGACATACCGCTGTACCACAAGCCCTTGCTGATTACGGATGCAGCCCTCAACATTCACCCCACCTTAAAAGAAAAGGTGGACATCATTCAAAACGCGATCGACTTTGCCCGCATCATGGGTGTGGCTGAGCCAAAGGTGGCGATTTTGTCGGCGGTTGAAATGGTCAACCCCAACATTCCCTCAACGCTGGACGCGGCTGCCCTTTGCAAAATGGCAGACCGGGGGCAAATCACCGGTGGGGTGCTTGACGGCCCGCTGGCCTTTGACAACGCCATTTCCATGCAGGCGGCACAAATCAAAAACATTGCTTCCCCGGTGGCCGGACATGCCGACATCATGGCCGTGCCCGACTTGGAAAGTGGCAACATGTTGGCCAAGCAGCTCGAATACCTGGCCGGTGCCAGTGGCTCGGGCATTGTGCTCGGTGCAAGGGTGCCAATCGCCCTGACCAGCCGCGCCGATGGACCCTCTAACCGCGTTTCTTCCGCCTTACTGGCGCTTTTGGTGGCGCACAACTCGCGCCGTGATCAACCCCGTCCTGTTTGGTAGGAATTTAAAAATGGCTATTTTGTCGGTCAATGCGGGCTCGTCCACGCTCAAGTTTTCTCTTTACCCACTGGCCAATGGCCAAGTGCAGCCGCAAATTTTGAGTGGCTGTATTGAAGGTCTGGAGCCCGGTGGTGCACCAGAAATGCGCTGGACCTTTCAGGGTGAAAACCAGCGCAAGTTGCTCAATCTGGGCACTGACCATGTGTTTGCTCAGGCGCTGGTGTGCTTGCGTGACCTGCTGGCAGAGTTGC
Organism: Rhodoferax sp.; assembly: GCA_044344025.1. GTDB lineage: Bacteria > Pseudomonadota > Gammaproteobacteria > Burkholderiales > Burkholderiaceae_C > Rhodoferax. The sequence continues at coordinate 2,662 of JBIJDQ010000126.1, read as the reverse complement.
CAGGGGCGCCTGTGATGCAAGCCGTGGCGCACCGGGTGGTGCATGGCGGGTCGCAGTACCGGGCCAGCGTGGTTGTTACCGAGGCCGTGCTGGCTGACCTCACCAAGCTCAATTCACTGGCACCCTTGCACCAACCGCACAACCTTGAAGGCGTGCGCGCCTTTGCCAAGGCGTTCCCCGAGGTGCCCCAGGTGGCGTGTTTTGACACCGCCTTTCATGCCACCTTGCCCGAGGTGGACTACCGGTTTCCCTTGCCCGAGGCCTTGTTTGAACAAGGGCTACGTCGTTACGGCTTTCACGGCTTGTCTTACCAGTATGTGATGGGTGTGCTGCAAGCCCAAAGCAGCCGTGCCAATGGGCGGGTGCTCATGGCGCATTTGGGCAACGGTGCCAGTTTGTGCGCCGCGCGGGCTGGCCAAAGCTGCGCCACCACCATGGGTTTTTCAGCACTGGACGGCCTGATGATGGGCACACGCACCGGGTCGCTGGATTCTGGTGTCATGCTTTATTTGCTGGAGCAAGGCTGGGATCATGCGCGCCTGCAAAAGCTGCTTTACAAACAAAGCGGTTTGATGGGGGTCTCAGGTACATCGGCAGACATGCGCCGCTTGCGGTCTGACACCAGCGCCAGCGCCCAACTGGCTGTTGAGATGTTTGCCTACCGCGTGGTGCGCGAAAGCGGTGCCTTGGTGGCCTGCCTTCAAGGGCTGGATGTACTGGCCTTCAGCGGCGGCATTGGTGAGCATGATGTGGCTTTGCGCGCCGAGGTTGGTGCCAAACTAGCTTGGCTGGGTGTGGTGATTGACCCGGCGCTCAATGCGCAGGCGACCGGTGACCATGTCATGGCGATTCACGCGCCCGCCAGTGCCATTGAGGTCTGGGTGGTGCCCACCGACGAAGGTGTGGTGGCTGCCCGCGAGGCTGCCAAACTGTTGGCGGCATAACGTCCGTCAGGGCGCGTTGCCAACAACTGCCGTTGGGCTTGACGTGGTTTGCGATACTTGGGCCATGCAACTTCAAGAAATTCTTTATTCGCAAGGCTTTGGCACCCGCCGCGTGTGTGCCGGCCTGATTCAGCAGGGTTTTGTTCAGGTTTATGAGCCAAATAGCCCTCTGGTGCCCGTCAGGTGTACACAGGCAGCTACAGAATTCGTAGCAGATGGGCTGCGGTTTCAAGTTCAGGGTGTGGACTGGCCGTATGCCGACAAGGCCTACATCATGCTGCACAAGCCCGCTGGCACCGAGTGTTCACAAAAGCCCTCTACTTACCCCAGCATCTACACCCTGCTGCCATCCCCGTTGCGCTTGCGCCCACAAAAAGCGGCGGTGCAAGGTGTGCAGGCAGTCGGGCGGCTTGACCAGGACACCACCGGTTTGCTGCTGCTGACCGATGACGGCAAGTTCATCCACCGCATGAGTTCACCGCGTCACCATGTGCCCAAGGTGTACGAGGTCACGGTGAAGCACCCCTTGACAGACAAACAGGTCAGTCAACTGCTTTCGGGCGTGGTGCTCGACGACGACCCCAAACCGGTGCGCGCCGCCGCTTGTGAGGCGGTGTCGGAGTTTCACCTGCGCCTGACCCTGACCGAGGGCAAATACCACCAGGTCAAACGCATGGTGGCTGCGGTCAGCAACCGGGTGGAAGGGCTGCACCGGTCCCAGATCGGTGGTTTGCGTTTGCCCGATGACCTGGCCCCCGGTCAGTGGGCATGGCTCAGTGCGGCAGATTTGGCCCGCATTCAGGGCGCTTGACAAGGGCAGAGGGCTACACTTTCACGCTTTTTGGGGTGTGGCAGCACCAGCGCCAGCGACAACGCATGGTTTGCCCCAACCTGTATTTTCATAATTTTTCCCTTTACCAAGGTCAGACGTGCGTTCATTGCTCACTTTTTTACTTTTTTCGGTGTCAACTTTGTTGTCGTTCGCTGCGCAGGCCGCCCCCCCCGTTTTTGTGCTCAATTCCCAGGATGCCAGCGTGAGCGTGATTGACCCGGCCACCTGGACCGAGACCAAGCGCATTCCCACCGGCAAAGAGCCACACCACATGTACCTCACGCCGGACGAGAAGTCGCTCATCATTGCCAATGCGTTGAGCGACTCCTTGTTGTTCATTGACCCCAAAACAGCAGCGGTGCAGCGCACGGTGACCGGCATTCTTGACCCCTACCAGTTGCGTTTTTCACCTGACATGAAATGGTTTGTGACGGTGGCCAACCGGCTTAACCATATTGATATTTACCGTTGGGACGGCAGCAACCTGACGCTGGCCAAGCGCATTGCCACCGGCAAGACGCCCAGCCATGTCTGGATTGACAGCACCAGTCGCACGGCCTATGCCACCATGCAAGACAGTGACGAGTTGGTGGCGGTTGACCTGCCCACCCAAACCCTTAAATGGCGCAGCCCGGTCGGACCCATGCCTGCGGACGTATTTGGCACACCCGACGACAAGTTTTTGCTGATTGGGCTCACCGGCGGTCAGGGCGTGGAGGTGTATGACGTGACCGGTCCAGCACCAAAAATGGTCAAGCTGATAAAAACCGGTGAAGGTGCTCACGCGTTTCGTGGCGTGGGTGACAAACGCCATGTGTTTGTCAGCAACCGGGTGGCCAACACCATCAGCAAAATTGACCACCAGACCATGACCGTGGTCGAGAGC
>JBIJDQ010000124.1:0-6716 GCA_044344025.1 Rhodoferax sp. | reverse complement strand
TTACGGGCCAACTTGTGAACCATCGCTGGTTAGTGCGAACGGTAACGGTTTTAGCTGCTTTTTTCATTGCAGGGTGTGCCCTGAAAGCAAGGACCTCTGACATCGATACTGCGGTATCCCCGGCTTGGCATGGGCGCTTGATCATGCAAGTGCAGGCTCATCCGGATGAACCGCTGTCACAACCTAGGTCTTTTGGCGCAGCGTTTGAGTTGCTTGGCACGCCAGATCTGGGTGAGCTGAACTTTTTTACGCCTTTGGGCAATACCGCCGCCACCATTCGCTGGACACCACGAATAGCCACCCTTGACGCGCAAGGTGAAACCAAAACCTTCGAAAGCCTGAGCCACTTGATAGGCCACCTGCTGGGCACAAACGTGCCGGTTTCGGCGCTGTTTGCCTGGCTCATGGGGCGTGACTTGCATGCGGACGGCTGGGAGGTTGATCTGAGACAGTTCACACAGGGGAAAATCGTGGCTGAACGGCTCGCGCCGTTGCCCAAAGCCCAACTGCGTGTGATTTTGGAACCCTAAACCACCTACTGCCAAACTCGTGTGGCTATGAAATCACTTTACGACATCTGCGCACCCGCAAAGCTCAACCTGTTCCTGCACATTGTGGGTCAACGGTCAGATGGTTACCATTTGCTCGAATCCGTGTTCATGCTGATCGACTGGTGCGATACCCTGCACTTTGAATTGCGGTCTGACGGTCAAATCAGTCGGGAAGACCTTGGAGCACAACTGCCTGCCGATGATTTGATTTTGCAGGCAGCGCGCACTTTGCAGCACTACAGTGGCACACGTTTAGGGGCGCACATCGCTATCGACAAACGGATTCCCTCGGAGGCCGGCATGGGCGGAGGCTCCTCTGATGCCGCCAGCACGCTGCTTGCCCTGAACCGACTCTGGCAACTAAATTTCGGACTGGATACCCTGTTGCCGCTGGGCTTGAAACTCGGTGCCGATGTTCCTTTTTTTCTTGCTGGTAAAACCGCCTGGGTCAGCGGAATTGGCGAAAAAATTTCACCCATCGCACTTTTACCTGCGCGGTTTCTGGTGGTGAAGCCCCCTGGTGGTGTGTCGACCCACCAAATTTTTTCACACGCTGATTTGAAAAGAGACACCAAACCCGCTATACTTTCAGACTTCGCTGCAAACGCATTTGGCTTTGGCCGAAACGACTTGCAGAGCGCAGCTGAACATATTTGTCCAAGTATTTCTCTAGCATTGGCCTGGATAAAAAACCTGGGGCTTGATGGCAGAATGACGGGCTCTGGAAGTTCAGTGTTTGCAAGAACATTGCAAGACATGCATCCCCAGGCCATGCCGGGGTTTCAGGTCAGGCAGTGCAGTAATTTGCAGGTTCATCCGCTGTACGGCTGGGCCAAATAAGATTACTCAAGACGAGTTATCGGTAATTCATGTCTCATGAGTTACCCGCGTAGGGGAGTCGCCAAGTTGGTTAAGGCACTGGATTTTGATTCCAGCATGCGAAGGTTCGAGTCCTTCTTCCCCTGCCAAATTTTCTTGCGTGCTCGCTTGAGGCACGCCAAAGCAATTACAACTTATACGTTGGGACATTCATGCAAGCCGATCAAACCCCTGATTTCATGGTTTTCACCGGCAACGCCAACCCTTCTCTGGCTGTCGGCATTGCGCACCACTTGAAGACCCGTGTTGGAATTGCCGAAGTTGGGCGTTTTTCAGATGGTGAAGTTACCGTCGAAATCAAGCAGAATGTTCGGGCACGCGATGTTTTCGTCATTCAAAGCACCTGTGCCCCAACGAACGACAATTTGATGGAATTGTTGATCATGGTAGATGCTCTCAAACGGGCATCAGCCGAACGGATCAGCGCCGTGATTCCCTATTTCGGCTACGCCCGTCAAGACCGCCGTCCACGGTCAAGTCGTGTGCCAATAACCGCAAAAGTCGTGGCCAACATGTTGCAAGCGGTAGGCGTCGCGCGCGTTTTGACCATGGACTTGCATGCCGACCAGATCCAAGGTTTCTTTGATATTCCTGTTGACAACATTTACGCCTCCCCTGTCTTGCTGGGGGACTTGCGTCAAAAGAATTACAGCGACCTGATTGTGGTTTCCCCAGACGTTGGTGGTGTGGTGCGTGCCAGGGCATTGGCCAAACAACTCGACTGTGATCTGGCCATCATTGACAAACGCCGCCCAAGAGCCAATGTCAGCGAAGTCATGCATGTGATTGGTGAAATTGAAGGCCGTAACTGCGTCATCATGGACGACATGATTGACACTGCTGGCACGCTGGTCAAAGCGGCCGAGGTTCTGAAGCAACGTGGGGCGAAAAAGGTCTATGCCTACTGCACCCACCCTATTTTTTCAGGTCCCGCCATTGACCGAATCACCCATGGAGATGCGCTGGATGAAGTTGTGGTGACCAACACCATTCCCCTGAGTCAAAGCGCTATGGCTTGCCCAAAAATAAGGCAACTCGATGTCGCCCCACTGATTGCCGAGACCATCCACCGGATCGCCCAGGGCAAGTCAGTCATGAGTTTGTTTTCTGATCAGGACAACCTGTTCTGACCAGAAACTCAAGTGGCTCGCGCATTCAATTCCGAATGTCGAGCTTTTTTTAATCAGGGTCGCACTGGTCGCGGTCGGCCCTCCCAGGAGTTAGTACATGAAATTTATCGCTTTTGAGCGTGCCAAGCAAGGTACGGGTGCGAGCCGCCGTCTGCGCATCACCGGTCGCACGCCCGGTATTGTTTACGGCGGAGCCATTGCCCCCCATTTGATCGAAATTGATCACAACGCCCTGTGGCATGCCCTTAAAAAAGAAGCGTTTCACGCCAGCGTCTTGACGATGGAAATCGACGGTGTTGAAAGCAACGTGTTGCTGCGCGATGTTCAGATGCACCCCTTTAAACAGCTCGTCTTGCACGTTGACTTTCAGCGCGTGGATGCGTCGACCAAGCTGCACATGAAGGTGCCGTTGCACTTCTTTGGCGACGACCAGTCTCCGGCCATCAAGTCAGAAGGTTGTATTGCCAACCACGTTTACAGTGAACTCGATGTCTTGTGTCTGCCAGGCGATCTGCCCGAATTCATCAAGGTTGACTTGAGCGGCCTGAAAAAGGGCAGTTCTTTCCACTTGGCCGACATCGAGTTGCCCAAGGGCGTGAAAGCCGTCACCCGCGGTGGCGACAAGAACCCGGTGGTGGTGTCGGTGGTGGTGGTTGCTGCTGCCGAAGCCCCTGCAGCTGAACCAGCTGCTGATGCAGCAGGCAAACCAGCGGCAAAAGCTGGCGCCAAGCCAGCAGCCAAAACAGCCGCCAAGCCAGCAGCTAAACCAGCCGCTAAAAAATAGGCCCTTCGTGGCTGCCAAAAACGGCTCACTTTGTGGGCCGTTTTTTTTGCCCCAACACTTTTGCATAATCAAGCCATGATTCGACTTTTTGTTGGCCTTGGAAACCCCGGTCCGGACTATGAGGACACTCGCCACAACGCCGGTTTTTGGTGGATAGATGCCCTCGCCCGGGAGTTCAAGACAACGCTGGTCATGGACAAGAGTTACCACGCCATGGTGGCCAGAGTCAGCCTACAAGGGCAAACCGTCTGGCTACTCAAACCGCAAACCTTCATGAACCTGAGTGGTAAATCGGTTTCGATGCTGGCAAATTTTTTTAAAATTCCCGCGCAAGACATCCTTGTGGCGCATGATGAGTTGGACATCGCCCCAGGGGAGGCCAAACTCAAGTTGGGCGGAAGCCATGCAGGTCACAACGGCTTACGCGACATTCATGCGCAAATGGGCACAGACCAGTACTGGCGCTTGCGTCTGGGCATTGGTCATCCTGGCAACAAAGCCGATGTCATTCACTGGGTGTTGAAAAAACCTTCAGTTGACCACCGTGTGGCGCTTGAGCAGGCCATTGACCGTGCATTGAAAGCGGTGCCCCATTTGTTGTCCGGTGACATGGAACAAGCCACACGCCTGATCCACACCAGCAAACCGCCCCGACCGAAGCCGCCCCGTCCTTCAACGGCATTATCAGCAGCCACAACCAACGATTTATCACCCCCAATGAGACCTGATGAATGATGAAAGCTGCAATTCCCACCTCCATCAAGAGGCTTGTATATGCTACTATTTTTATAGTAACAAACATCCTATCGGTAAGCACTTCAGCACAAAATGTGTATAAATGCGGTGAGTCCTACAGCCAATTCCCCTGCGCGGGTGGCGATTCCGTGAAGGTGGATGATGCGCGTGACCTGACACAAAAAAAGCAGTCTGACGATGCCACCCTGCGTGACGCGAAACAAGCCAGAACGCTTGAAAAGGAGCGTGTTGTACAAGAAAGGGCAGCCACACCTCGGGTGCCTGCCGTGGTCAAAGCGCTCAAAGCTTCTCCGCCAGACACAAAAAACGGTGTGATTCACCAAATCACACCCAAGCGGCTGAAAACCAAGGTCAAAAAATCCGAAGTCTTTGTGGCTGAAGTACCCGGATCAGAGAAAAAACCTGGTGGCAAAAAAGCCCAAAAGAAGAAAAAAATCCCGCCAGCCTGATGTGCGCGTGATGCGAGTCCAAACCTCGCGCAGCCCTTGTCTACTGTTGAGTGGGCAAGTTAAGTACAACGACTGGCACAGACTGCAGGGCTGGCACCGCCGCTTCAGGCATTTGGTCCTGCAAGCGCTGGTATTTTTGCCACAAGGTGTCCCGGCTCTCCGGCCACTGCGGGTTCAATGGAATGCAATTGACCGGACACACCTGAACGCATTGCGGCTCATCAAAATGCCCGACGCACTCGGTGCATTTGCTTGGCTCGATTTCATAAATATCCGGCCCCATGTAAATGGCATCGTTGGGGCATTCGGGTTCACACACATCGCAGTTGATGCATTCGTCGGTGATCAACAGGGCCATGGGAGTGATCCAAAAACAATAAACAAGACCTGATTTTAAAAGCTTGGCTTATTCCGTGATGTCACCGCTGTCTTCAACAGCGCCCTTCACGATCATCACCGGAACGCCGGCTGCATGTAACACTTCATTTGACACAGAGCCCAGAAAAGCGCTGCGCAGCGCGCTGGTGCCACTCGCCCCCATCACCACCATGTCGCAACCGTAGTTTTCAAGAATGTCCACCAGCGTGTGCGCCGGGTCGCCAGAGGCCACTTCGCTCTCGTAGCTCAGACCGGCCGCATCCAGCAGGGCTTGCGCGGCTTCAAGGGTATGTGCACCAGCCGCTGCGCTGACTTGCTCAATCACCTGGGGGTCATGCGCCACCATCAGTTCATACAAACTGGCTGGCTCCTGCACGTTGGCCAGCACCACACTGGTGTTAAGGCCGTCTGCGGCCATACGAATCACGCAACGAACCGCTTCAAGGGCCACGGCTGAACCGTCGATAGGCAAAAGAATCTTCATTGTTTCTCCAAATAGTCAATCAATCGGCTTTGGCTTGGCTGCGCACTTTTTGCAACAGGCATTGGTTAACACCCGGCGAGACAAATTTGTCAACCTCGCCGCCCAGCGTGGCAATTTCACGCACAAAGGTGCTGGAAATAAATTGGTACTTGTCTCCCGGGGTTAAAAATACTGTTTCCACATCCGGCATCATGCTTCGGTTCATGCCAGCGAGCTGAAATTCGTAGTCAAAGTCGGTCACGGCCCGCAGTCCGCGCACCATCACGTTGGCACCACGCGCCACCACAAAGTCGCGCATTAACCCCTCGAAACTCTCAACCTGCACGCCGGGACAGGCCTTGACTGACTCCCGAGCCATGTCAATGCGTTCCTGCAACGAGAACATGGCTTTTTTATGGTGACCCGCCGCCACCGCCACGATCACCCGGCCAAACAGGCGGGCCGCACGGCGCACCACATCTTCGTGGCCCAGTGTGATCGGATCAAAGGTGCCCGGGTAAACCGCGATCAGGTCATTGGCCATGGCAGATATCCTGGTTCAGTTGGCACAAATGTCACGCGACAGCGGTGACTGCAGGCGTGGCATCCTGGCGCGTGAGCAAATGCGCATGCACCATACCGGCCTTGAGGTGCCGATGAAGCTGCAACCCGGAGACTTCCAACTGGGCCGCTGACCACTTGACTGGCGCTTCGAGGTAAATAAAACCTGTCGCAGAAACGGCGTTTGCAGCGGCCAGCACGGCTGACTCAAACACCTTGGAATCAAAGGGGGGGTCCAAAAAAATCAGATCCAGACTGCGGCTAAGCGCCTGGCGTAGCACCGCAACACCGTCACCCCGAATGACCTGCACCGCATCGGCCTGTAAATGCACCTGCACTTTTTTCAGTTGCACTACCAGGGCGGCATCATGTTCAACCAGCTGTACCTGGGTCGCGCCGCGAGAGGCAGCCTCAAAACCCAACACGCCAGTGCCGGCAAACGCATCAAGGCAGCGCCAACCGGTCAATTCCTGGCCCAGCCAGTTGAACAGCGTCTCACGCACGCGATCAGGCGTTGGGCGCAGACCTGGCTTGTCGGCCACTTGCAGTTTGGTGCGTTTCCACTGGCCGCCAATGATGCGGACCTCATGGCTTTGGACGGGTCGGGGTCGGTGCGGTCGTGCAGGCGCTTTGACAGAGGCTTCTTTTTTCATGCGTCTGATCTTACCTGCTGGCAGATGCAGGCAAAGGCTATTTCTGCGCAACCGCCGCGCCGCCCAAGACCACGATAGCCATTTTTTGTGCCTGCAATTTGCGCTGGAAAGC
>JBIJDQ010000123.1:0-6727 GCA_044344025.1 Rhodoferax sp. | reverse complement strand
GATGCGGTCGGCATCAAAACTGGTTTGCTGGTCGCCTTCAATCACCGCCACAGCCACGTCCGGGCAGCGCTTTTTCAGGGCGTTGATGGTGGCGCACAACAGCGTGGTTTTGCCGGAGCCGGGGCTCGACACCAGGTTGTAGGCGGTCACGTCGTGCGAGGCAAAATGGGCCCGGTTTTGGGCTGCGATCGCGTTGTTGGCACCCAGCACATCTTCTTCGATTTTGATGGTGCGCTGCTGGCTCAAGCCGGGCACCGTCACCTTGGCCGCGCCCGTGCCGAAGTGCAAGTCCCCGGTGGTGGGGTGAACTTCAAGGCTTGAATCCGGTTGGCTGGTTCCGGTATTGGCGCAGCCGCAGACGACACACATGGTAGTTTCCTTTTTGTTCGTGGGTAAGTTTATTCAACCTGCAGGTCCACCACCCGCAGCTCGGTGCCGCCGGTGGGTTGAAGCTGAAAGCCACCGCAATGCGGGCAGGCATCCAGCCGCGATGTGATGGTCACACTTTGGCTGCACGGCAGACACCAGGCGTGGCCTGGGGGTTGGTCAATTTCGATGTGGGCCCCAGCCAACAGGGTTTTGTCCGCTATCGAATCCAGGGCAAAGCGCAGCGCTTCAATTTCCACACTCGCCAGCGCGCCAACCTCCAGTCGCAGGTGCGTAATGCGATCGAACGGGTCGCGCTCGCGGGTTTTTTCCAGCACGCGCAAGATGCCACTGGCCAGACTGAGTTCATGCATGGTGAATTTCCTGAAGGTTGACACTGCATTGCACACAGGGATCGTACGCCGAAGTGAGGCACGATGCCGCAGCCGCATCGGTTGGATGGAGCTGGGTCAAAGCCTGCGCCAGTGCACCATCCGGGTGGAAGTTCCACTCCGTGGGAGCCAGCACGCGGTAGTCCTGCACGCGGTGCTGCGGGTCCAACTGCACCCAGTGCACTAACAAGCCACGTGCCATTTCGCACCAGCCAATAGCCTGCCCGCCACCCAGGGGCAACGCGCCGCTGTGCAACAGGGGCTCCTGCCCTTCAACCGGGCCACCGACCAACTCCAGCAGTTCCATCCAGCGGGCTTGCAGGCGACTCCACGCACTTTGACTGGGGCTTGGCGCGTGACGATGGCGCAGGCGGCTCCATGCGCCGCTCTCTGCACAGGCCCCGAGCCACAAGGGGCGCAGTGCAAAGTCGGGGTCGGTGCACAGGTCTTGTGCCATGGCGCGCAACTGTGCCGCTTGTTGCGTGGGGTTGGCATCCAGCACGTCGAGCGTTCGGGTGGAGGGCTGCAGCTGCCGTGCCGTGGTGTGCCAGGCGGCCAGGCATTGCAGCGGCGTGGCGCGCTCAACGGCTTCTGTGCACCATACGGCAAAGGTGCCTTCATCGCGGTAGTTGCCGAGCCACCGCGCAATGGGCATGTGCAGGATGGTCGTCTCCAGCCAGGCCTGCAAGTGCACTTGTTGTGTGGCGGCCTGCGCGGGGGGCAACGCATGCGCCGGTGCTGCCAAAGGCACAGGGCATTGCGCCAGCCAGTGCAGCCATGCGGGATTGGCCGTAGGGCCCATCTGGCGCTGTGGCCAATCCAGCGCCATGCTGCGCAAGTGGTCGCGTGCGGTTTCCAGTTGCAGCAGACGGGTCGATTCAGGCGTGACCTGTGCGTGCTCCTGCTGCTCTGCCGCCCACAGCACCATGCGGGCTGTGCGACGCTGCGCGTGCGCGCACAGCGTCAGCACATTGCCCAGCATTTGCACCACGCCATCGCCTTGCTGCCCACGCAGCAGGTGCCCAAGCCGCGCACCGCCCATGACCGGTCGTGAGCCGACGATGCTGGGGTGACTCCCGGGATACAGCCGATACTGACCAGCAAGGCTCATGGTTTGCCAGATCAGTGCGGTGCGCGCGTGGGTTTCTGACCTGCCTCGGTTTCAGACAGGCCGGCTTTTGGCGCTCATGTGGCTCAATGCAGTGCTCATGCCTGGCTGACCAGATACAGCCCGGTCAGCCCCAGAACTGAGCCCAGCGTGACCACCACCGCACCGGCTTTGCGTGCCATGAATTTTTGCAAAACCAAGCCTGCGGCAACGCCGCCGAAATGCAACACCGCAGTGGTGATCAGGAAGCCCAGCGCATAGACGCCAAAGCCACCGGCTGGCGCTTCAGCACCATGAGCCATGCCGTGCGCCAAAGCCGAGAGCGCGACCGCGCCCAGCCCCAACATGGCAGGCACTTTGTGCACACTCATCATCAGCATGGCACCAAAGAGCACCACGCTCAGGGCAATCAACTGCTCCAACATGGTGACCTGAACGCCGAGCAGTCCCAAGACCGCACCTGCTGCCAGTGCAAGCATGAACAGGGCCGGGCCTTGCCAGGCGCGCTGCGTCGGCAGCGCCCGTACCGACCACAAACCAACCGCCAGCATGGCCAGCAGGTGGTCCAGCCCCAAGGGATGGACCAGGCCAGAAACAAGGCCCGATGTGTCGTGACCGGTGTGCGCGTGCGCACCACCCGCCAGCATCAGCAAACCGGCGGCGACGAACTTTGCGACAGGGAGGAATTTCAGGGATTTCATTTATGTGGTCTCCGTTAGGCTAGGGTTGGGTTCACTGACTCGGGATGGACGCTCGGGTATAAAGCTGCCATCATTGTCCATCTCGGGCACCTTCTCGCCGCGCAAAATCTTGCCCAGCAGTTCTTCATCCACCGGGTCAGGCTGCACACCGCCGGTTGGAATGACCAGTAGCTTGTCCAAAAATGCGCTGGCCTCTGCGATGGCGGCTTCCTGGGTGTGAAATCGGTGCATGGGCGAATGCAGGGAATGCATTTGGCAGACACCCAGTTCGTCAATCACATTGGTCAAGAACCGGTAGTTTCCACTCGGTAAGGTGATGAAGTGTTTGCTTCCCAGCGCCTGGGCCTGCCAGTCGTCCTGAGGCCCGGGGAACAGCACCAGACTCATCATCCAGGGCGTGATCAACATCCCCAGAATGCGGCCTTCGAATTCCTGGAAGCCCAGCGTCGTGACGCTGAGCTTGTTGTTGAGCAAGGGCAAACCGGCCATCTGCTCGCGATGAACCCGCTCAAACAGGTTGGCGACCTGCGTCGCCCGGAGTTCGGAGGAATCTGTATTCATTGGGCAGTTTCCGCCATGGTTTGACCAAGCCCAGGAAAGTGATGGGACACGTCAATGGCATCAGCACCGTCCATGAGCTGTTGCAGGCCGTCCAGCGCCAGGTCGATGTCTCTTGCCTGTTGCTCATCAATCACTTCGCGCGCCCAGCCCAGAAAGGCGATCACCCAGGTGCCAACAGGCTGCTGGCCGAGCAAAAGCATGTTGACATGCTCAATGCCATTGCGTCCCCGGCACACGGACATGAGCTCGTGACTCTGCATCACCTGGACAGGTGTACCTACGCACATGCCGCCAGCTCCTCCAGTTCGGCCTGGCGGTGCCAATGCCCGATGCGAACGTCCTGACGCGGTGTGGCACGTATACCGGCCAAGGCCAGTTCCTTCACCAACAGGTCAACCATGTCGTCCAGACCCGCAGCAGCGTACTCGCTTAACCCAAGGCGGTTTTCCAGCCCGTAGGGAACCATGCCGATGATGGCGACATGCTGCGGTGTCTCGCCCCGCATGACCAGCAACGCCAGCAGATCAGAGAGCCCGAGCTGATGGTTGGAAATTTTGGTCTGAAAGAAGGCGTTGATCTCTTTGTCTGCGATGCGAACAAGGCTGCCCGGCGGCCGATCAAAATTGACCGCGTCAGCAATGATCAGGCAATCGGCCGTGCGCATTGGCTCGAACAGTTCCATTCCAGTGGTGCCGCCATCCATGATCCGGACATGGGCCGGAAGCTCATAGCGGCAATCGAGTTCTTCGACCGCGCGCACGCCAATGCCCTCATCCTGCATCAGCACGTTGCCCATGCCGATGACCAGAATATTGCTGAACTCACCAATCGTCTTCATGTCTTGCCTCACTGCAGTCACTACAAGGCCTTGACCTGAACGACTTCACGCTGCTCGTTGTCGAACATGTGAATGGCGCAGGCAATGCAGGGGTCAAAGGAGTGCACGGTTCGCAGCACCTCCAATGGCTTGTCCGGGTCGGCGATCGGGTTGTTCATCAGCGCAGCCTCGTAAGGGCCTGGCTGGTCGTCGGCATCACGCGGACCCGCATTCCAGGTGCTGGGCACAACGGCCTGGTAGTTCTTGATCTTGCCGTTTTCGATCACCACCCAGTGCGACAGCGCGCCGCGCGGTGCCTGGTGAAATCCCACGCCCTTGATCTCGCCCTTGGGGAAACTGGGGGCGTTGAAGGTCGTTTGGTCTTTGCCAATGTTCGCCACCAGTTTTTCCCACTGGTCATTCAAGGTATCGATCATCACCGCACAACGCACCGCCCGTGCCGCATGGCGTCCAATGGTCGACTGCAACGCAATGAGCGGAACATCAGACAGCTTGCCCACCGCCTTCATGGTGCCAATGGCTTGATCCAGGTATTTGATATAGCGTTTGTTACCAGAGGCAACACCGATATGCACATCGGCAAGAGGGCCTACTTCGGCACGTTTGCCGTAGAAGGTGGGTGCTTTCACCCAGGAGTACTTGCCGTTTTCCTGGAAATCGGTGTACTGCGGCTCGGTTTCACCCACCCACGGATGCAAGGCTTTGTCGCCGGTGTACCAGGCATGTTTGGAGCTCTCGGCAACACCATCGCGAAAGTAGGCATCGTTGAAGGTGGTGATGGGTTTGAGCGACTTCAGGTCGCCGCCGCTGATGTAGCCGCCCGGCAGGTCAAACACCGTGCCCTTGCTGTCTTGTGGGCAATCCGGCACCGACAGGTAGTTGTTGATGCCGCCGCCGTATTTGGTCCAGTCAAGATAGAACGCCCCGACGGCCGGCACGTCCGTCAAGTAGGCGGATTTCACGAAATGCGAAAGCTTGTCGATAAAGCCCTTCACCAGCATCAGCCGTTCAATGTTCAAGACCGATGGCGCATCGTGACTGATGGAGTTGGACACCCCGCCGACCGCCACATTTTGAATATGGGGGCTCTTGCCACCCAGAATGGCCACAATCTTGTTGGCAAAGTTTTGCACGTCAAGCGCCTGCATGTAATGGGCAACCGCCATGAGGTTGACATCAGGCGGCAACTTCATTGCCGGATGCCCCCAAAAGCCGCTGGCAAAGGGCCCTAGCTGACCGCTGCCAACAAAAGTCTTCAGACGCTCCTGCACCGCCTTCATCTCGTGGGGCCCGTTCAATGACCAGTCGGACAAGGACTCGGCGAGCTTGGCTGTGGTGACTGGATTGGCCTTGAGTGCCGAGGTCACATCCACCCAGTCAAGCGCCGACAGGTGGTAGAAGTGAACGATGTGGTCCTGAATGGCATGCGCCGTCTGAATGATGTTGCGAATGAGTTGGGCATTCACCGGAATTTCCAGTTGCAGTGCGTTTTCTACCGCACGCACCGAAGTGATGGCATGCACCGTGGTACAGACACCGCAGAAACGCTGGGTGTAAGACCATGCTTCGCGTGGGTCGCGCCCCACCAGAATTTTTTCAATGCCACGCCACATTTGCCCGGAAGCCCAAGCCTTGGTCACATGGCCATTGTCGACTTCGACATCGATGCGTAAATGGCCCTCAATGCGGGTGATGGGGTCTACTGTTATGCGTTTAGCCACAAAAATTCTCCTTAACCGAATGGGATGTCAGGGGTTCAGTGCTCTTCGCGAGCCAAAACTGGAAACTGCGTCACGATGAACAGGTAGGCCATGACTTCCATGGCGACCATTCCGATGGTGATCAAGATTTCGGGCAGTGCCGGAAAGTAGCTGTAGCCTGCGCCCGGATTGAAGGTGATGATGAAGGCATCGAAACGGTACAGCGCTCCGGCCAGCATCGTGCACAACGCGGCGTAGAGCAACTTTTTGCCATTGGCACGCCGAGTTGGCGAACTCAGGATGACCACCGGGTAGATGAACATGGCCGTCTCCAGCAGGAACATGATGCTGCCCAGATCAAAGGCAAAGACCAGACCCAGCTTGCCAGTCATCAGGAGCGTCACGAACCGCACGACCAGAAAGGTGACAGTGAGCCCGACAATGATCTTTCCCAACCCGACCAGCATGGGCGTTTCGGGTTGCCGCTTGAACCCGACTGAACCCACAGAAGCTTCAAAAATGACGGCGGCAAAGCCCATGATAAAGGCCGAGAGAATGGCCAGCAGAGGCTGTAGTTCCATGGTTTGCCACAGGGGGTGAACCTTCCAGCCCATGGCAATCAGGAAGCTGCCCAGCGACGACTGGTGCATGGTTGGCAGCAGAATTCCAAGCGCAATGAAGAAGAACAGCACACGGCTGAGTTTCTGTTGCAAGGCCTCGGCCTTGAACTTCTCCAGCACGGTTGGCAAGAACTCGATGGCGAGCACCATGACGTACAAAAACACGCACAGGCCCACTTCAAGCATGACCGCATGGGGGTTGACCTGCCAGGGCAGAAACATGTTGTAGAAATTCCAATAGCGACCCATGTCGATAAAGGCACCTGCTGCGCCAAGCGCGTAGCCCAGCAAGCTGGTCAGCAAGGCCGTGCGCACCAGCGGGTGATAGCGCCCTTTGTTAAAGACGTAGACCGTCACGGCCAGCGCGTAGCCGCCACACGCAAACGCGGTGCCGACGACGATGTCATAGACCACCCAGATGCCCCACGGGTAGCCCCCATT
>JBIJDQ010000122.1:0-6779 GCA_044344025.1 Rhodoferax sp. | reverse complement strand
GACTTGACATCGTCATACCAAAGCTCGTGATGCTCTTTGGCCCAACCCTCGGTCACGTAACCGGTTTTCATGCCTTCGAGCGCGCCACGGGTGCCAATGGTGCCCATGTAGATGTGCCCGATCAGCACCGCAGTGATCCAAAATGCCATCACCGAGTGCACCATGCTGGCAATTTGCATGTCACCGCGCAGGGCACCCAAACCCGGCACCAGAAGGTCGAGCACCAAGCCAGACATCACCACAATCAGGCCAGGAATTGTCACAACCCACCAAAAAATACCCTTCTCAGCCGCGTTAAACCGGTGCGAAGGCACTTGTTTGTCACCCAACATGCCCCCAGCTTTTTTGAGCCAGTTGAAGTCTGCGGCGTTGGCCACGTTGTCTTTGGCAAAAATGGCAATCACGATCAGCAAGGACACGGCAAACAACGGACCAACAAAGTTATGCACGTTTTTCAGCACATAAGTCACCCAGCCAAACAAGGTGGTGCCAATCACTGGCAATAAAAAGAATTTGCCAAACGCCATGGTCAGACCAGACACAGCCAAAGCCACAAACGCAAACGCGTTGGCCCAATGGGCGGCCCGCTCAAAGGGCGTAAACCGCTCCATTTTCTTACTGTTGGCAGGGTAGTCATGCCCGAGCGGCCCCTTGGTAAAAAACATGATGGCCAAAGCCAGCATGCTGATCAACACCAACGCCCCGCCGTAAGGGATCAACCAGTTGTTGCGAGTTTGCCGCCAGGCCTCACCCGCGTTGGTCACCCGCGAACCGGGGTACTGCACAAATGGCTGAATCAACACGCCCGCTTCCGGTGCCTGAGTGACAGGCAAGCTGCTGTAGCCCGCCACACCGGAGTTGACCTGCCGCCACATGGGCGCGTTGTTGCCGGGTTGCACCTTGCTCCGATCGCCGTTGGTTTGCTTGGCGTAACCGGATTCCTGTGAGGCATCTGGCTTGACATCCATGATGTTCTGGCTCTGAATGCCGCCACTCAGCGGCACTGCCGCAGAGGTGGGCGCTGGCGCAGGGGCTGTTTGAGCCAGCACAGAGCCTGCGCCCAGCACCAACACACAGCTTAATATTAAGGCGTTCTTCATGGCGATGCCTCCTGCTCAGTTCATGCGGGTGTAGTCGTTTTGACCGTACTGTTGGCGCGCCTTTAGCTGCGACTCCCAGCTGGTTTTGTCGCCCACTTTCCAGTCCTTGAGCGCGTAGGCTTTGCCGGTTCCAGTGAAGGCGGCACTGTCATGTTTGCTGGGTTCCAGCGCTTGAGGTTTGTCGCCACACGCGGCTAAAGCAGCGATCAAGGTCATTGCAAAAAGGGGTTTTTTCATGACTTGGCTCCTTGTGCTGCGGCTGCGTTGGGTTGACCGGCTTGTTTGGAGCCGTAAGCCGTGCCCCAACCCCAGACCTCTGCACCTTTGCCACGACGCAACACGCGGTTTCGGAAAATATCAGCCACCACATCACCATCGCCGCCAATCAACGCCTTGGTGGAGCACATCTCGGCGCAGGCCGGCAGCTTGCCTTCGGCCAAGCGGTTTCGCCCGTATTTTTCAAACTCAGCTTGGCTGCCATTGGCTTCCGGGCCACCCGCACAGAAGGTGCACTTGTCCATCTTGCCGCGCACACCAAAGGTACCTTGGGATGGAAACTGGGGAGCACCAAACGGGCAGGCGTAAGAGCAGTAGCCGCAGCCGATGCACACATCCTTGTCATGCAGCACCACACCTTCGTCGGTGCGGTAGAAGCAGTTCACCGGGCACACCGCCATGCAGGGTGCATCTGAGCAATGCATGCAGGCCACCGAAATCGACTTTTCGCCAGGTACACCGTCATTGAGGGTCACCACCCGGCGGCGGTTCACGCCCCAGGGCACTTCGTGCTCGTTCTTGCAGGCGGTCACACAACCGTTGCACTCGATACAACGCTCTGCGTCGCAAATAAATTTCATACGTGCCATGGAAATCTCCTAATCAGTTGAGGACAGAGGCAGGTTCACTTGGTGTGACTGCGGATCTGTCCCGCAAGGTTTCATGCTTTTTCGACGTTACAGACAGTGGTCTTGGTTTCTTGCATCATGGTCACGCTGTCGTAGCCATAGGTGGTTGCCGTGTTGATGGCCTCACCCCGCACGATGGGTGCAGCGCCGTTAGGGTAATAAGCCAGCATGTCAGCGCCTTGCCACCGACCTGAGAAGTGGAACGGCATGAACACCGTGTCCGCCCCCACACGCTCGGTCACCAAGGCTTGCACATTCAGGCGGGCACCCGTGGGTGTTGACACCCAGGCCCGTTCCCCATTGCGAATGCCCTTGTCCGCCGCGACCTTGGGGTTGATCTCAATAAACATTTCTTGTTGCAATTCAGCCAGCCAGGGGTTGGAGCGGGTTTCCTCGCCGCCGCCTTCGTACTCGGTCAAACGCCCGGAGGTCATGATGAACGGGAATTTCTCGTGCACCTTGTCGGCCACAGCTTTGTCCTGCACCGTCTTGAACAAGGTAGGCAAACGCCAGAAGGCCTTTTTGTCCTCATGTGTGGGGTACTTGGCCACCAGGTCAGGGCGAATGCCATACAGCGGTTCGCGGTGTTTGGGAATCGCGTCGGGAAAGTTCCACACCACAGCACGCGCCTTGGCGTTACCAAAGGGGTGGCAACCATGCACCTTCATCACCACGCGTTGGATGCCACCAGACATGTCGGTCTTCCAGTTTTTTCCGTCGGCGGCTTTTTGCTCCGCTTCAGTCAGGTCCGCCCACCAGCCCAACTTTTTGAGCAGCACATGGTCAAATTCCGGGTAACCGGTGGTGATGTCCGCCCCCACTGAATGCGAGCCGTCTTCAGCCAGCAGGTTGACACCTTCACGCTCCACGCCAAAATTGGCGCGGAAATTGCCACCGCCATCCATCACGTGCTTGGAGGTGTCGTACAGGTTGGGCGAGCCTGGGTGCTTAAGCTCTGGTGTGCCGTAGCAGGGCCACGGCAGGCCGAAATAATCCCCGGTGAAGTCGTAGCCGGTTTCCTTGTCCTTGCCACCCTTGGCCTTGAGCGTCTTCACGTCAAACAGGTGCATGTTGCGCATGTGCGCTTTCAGGCGCTCCGGGCTTTGACCGGTGTAACCAATGGTCCAGGTGGCGGTGTTGATTTCACTCAAGATGCTCTCTGGCGTGGGTTCGTCCATGCCATGCACTTGCTGCATCTTGTACCGGCCCATCAGTTCTTTGCCAAAACCCAGCTTGTCGGCAAACTGCTTCATGATCATGTGGTCAGAGCGGCTTTCCCACAAGGGCTCAATCACTTTTTCACGCCATTGAATGGAACGGTTGGAGGCCGTGACAGAGCCACTGGTCTCGAACTGGGTGGCTGCTGGCAACAAATACACCGCGCGGTTCGGATTCAGGTCTTCGGGCTTGCCCGGCATGGCGGCCATGGCCGCCGTGGCTGATGGGTAGGGGTCCACCACCACCAACAGATCAAGCTTGTCCATGGCGCGTTTCATTTCCAGCCCACGGGTTTGCGAGTTCGGCGAATGGCCCCAATAAAACACGCCGCGCAGGTTGCTGTCCTGGTCAATCAACTCGTTTTTCTCCAGCACACCGTCAATCCAACGCGACACGGTAATGCCCGGTTTGCTCATCATGGCGGGTGAGGAAAACTGCTTTTTGATCCACTCATAGTCCACACCCCACACCTTGGCGTAGTGCTTCCAAGCCCCCTCCACAATACCGTAATAACCCGGCAATGAATCAGGGTTGGGGCCCACGTCGGTGGCACCTTGCACGTTGTCATGGCCACGGAAAATGTTGGTGCCACCACCCGACTTGCCGATGTTGCCCAGCGCCAGTTGCAAGATGCAAGACGCACGCACCATGGCGTTGCCAATGGTGTGCTGGGTTTGACCCATGCACCACACCAGGGTGCTGGGGCGGTTCTCGGCCATCATGCGGGCAACGCGCAGCACTTGGTCTTCTTTCACGCCACAGACTTCCTCGACCTTGTCGGGTGTCCAGCTGGCCATGACCTCGGCCTTGACTTTTTCCATGCCGTAGACACGGTCATTGATGTACTTTTTGTCTTCCCAGCCATTTTGGAACACGTGGTACAGCACACCAAACAAAAACGCAATGTCAGAGCCCGAGCGAATGCGCACAAACTCGTCAGCCTTGGCGGCGGTACGGGTGAAACGGGGGTCCACCACAATCATCTTGCAGCCGTTTTCCTTGGCATGCAACATGTGCAACATGCTGACAGGATGGGCCTCAGCGGCATTAGAGCCGATGTACAAGGCGCACTTGGCATTTTGCATGTCGTTGTACGAATTGGTCATGGCCCCATAACCCCAGGTATTGGCCACACCGGCTACCGTGGTGCTGTGGCAAATGCGGGCCTGGTGGTCGCAGTTGTTGGTGCCCCAGAAGCTGACAAACTTGCGCAACAGGTAAGCCTGCTCGTTGTTGTGTTTGCTGGACCCCACGTAGTAAATGCTGTCCGGGCCGCTGGCCTTTTTGAGCTCCAGCATCTTGGCGCTGATTTCGGTCAAGGCCGTGTCCCAACTGATGCGCTTGTACTTGCCGTCCACCAATTTCATCGGGTAGCGCAGCCGAAACTCGCCGTGGCCGTGCTCACGCAGTGCCGCACCTTTGGCGCAATGGGCACCGAGGTTGATAGGCGAGTCAAACACGGGCTCCTGACGCACCCAAACGCCGTTCTCAACCACAGCGTCGGTCGCGCAGCCCACCGAACAGTGCGTGCAAATGGTGCGCTTGACCTCAATCTTGCCCTCACCCACCGCGATGCCGCCGGTTGCGGCGTGGGTTTTTTTGACCAAGGTGAGCTGGGATGCCGCCAGACCCACCCCCACACCCAAACCCGAACGACGCAAAAATGCACGGCGGTCCATGGTAGGCAGGGCTTGCGACAAACCTCTGCGCAGGCTGTGGACAAAGGATGGGTTTGCAGCACCACCAACAGAGCCAGATTTTTTGGTTAACAACATAAAAGTCTCCGGAAAACGAGGTGGGCGGTGATTTAGACGCGTGCAGTCTGGTAGTAGTGCTTGATGTGGTCGCTAAGTGCATAACCACCACCGCGCTGCGGTTTGGCCTGCGGCACGGGGGCCGCGGCTTCGGGCAAAGCCTTGACCGCTGGAAGAACACTCACCGCAGCGGCGATAGCGCCCGCTGTTCCGGCCCCTGCGAACAGGGTGCGACGCGACAACTTGGAAGGTGATGAAGGCATGAAAAGTCTCCTCAGACGGAATGCTTATGAACTTGATGACATAGCTGACCGGGGCGAATTTAACAACAAGCCACAGGCCCGGCAAGTGGGCAAACCCGCACACGCTTTCAATTTGGCATACCGTGGCGTATCAAGCGCTGTGCGGCGGAAAAATCCCCCCGGCTGGCGCGCGCGGCGCAAGCAGAAAGCGTGCCGTCTATCAACATCACCCAAAACTCACGCTGGCTTCAAGCGCTCGTCAGCAAACACACAACATGCCGCTACCTGCGCAAGAGATGCAGCGCCAGCATGTCAAGAAGTTTGCGACAACTTGTCGCAAACTTCTTCCCGCACGATGATGCCTCCTGAAATCCAATCCAAAAATAATGTCCCTGTACAGAGGTGAAAAATATTTTTACCCGACTGATTTTGTCGGGTCTATCGATAGAATTTCTGATGCTTACGTCTCATCCAAATCCGCCCATCACATCTGACAAAGACCAAGAAAGAACCCTGGACGGCTGGCCAGACTGGTCTATCTTGATCGTTGACGATGAGCCGGGCATGTGTAATTTTTTGGTCAAAACCCTCGTGCCCCGTTGCCACTCGGTGCACGCTGCCAGCAGCGCAGAAGAGGCCACAACCTTCCTGCAACACCAACACGTGGATTTGATCGTGTTGGACATTTCCCTGCCCGGACAAAACGGCGTGGCCTGGCTCAAGTCTTTACGTGACCAGGGCTACCGTGGCGGTGCCATATTTATCACCGCATTTGCTGACCTGGAGACCGCCATTGAAGCCCTGCGTGCGGGCGCATCCGACTTCATACTCAAGCCGTTTCGGGTGCCACAAATTTTGAACGCCATCAAGCATTGCTTTGAATGCGCCCGACTGGCCCGTGAAAACTACGTGCTGCGCCACACCTTGTCGCGACAAAGCGACATCGGCACCGGGCTTGTTGGCAGTTCAAACTACATGCAAGGCCTGCGGGACTCACTCAAGCGGGTCGCGCAGGTGGGCAGTACCGTGCTGCTGCAAGGTGAGTCGGGTACCGGCAAAGAACTGGTGGCCCGTGCACTGCACCACTTGAGCCCACGCCACAATGGCCCCTTTGTGCCTGTGAACTGCGCCAGCATGTCCCCTGACCTCATGGAGGGAACCTTGTTCGGACATGCCAAAGGGGCACTAAGAGGGGCCAGCGCTGCACGGGACGGCCTGTTTTTTTACGCGCAAGGGGGTACCTTGTTTCTGGATGAAGTGGCCGAACTGCCATTGCCAGTGCAAGCTGCCCTGCTTCGGGCACTGGAAGACCTCCAAATTCGCCCCATCGGAAGCAGCCAGTTGGTGCCCGTGAATGTGCGCATCGTGGCCGCCACCAACCGGTCGCTGAAAGACGAGGTGATGGCTGGACGTTTCCGTAAAGACCTCTACTTCAGGCTTCAGGTGATGGACATCACCCTGGCACCCCTGCGCGAACACAAAGAAGACATTGTTGACCTGGTCGCCCACTTCATAGCCCACCTGGCACCCCGCATGGGCGTGACGCCACTGACCCTCACG
>JBIJDQ010000121.1:0-6790 GCA_044344025.1 Rhodoferax sp. | reverse complement strand
GCAACTACAAGCGGCTCATTGCCTATGCCTGCGTCAGCTCTTCAGGGGTCATTGCCCTGGGCCTTTCGGTCGGCAAGGCGGCGGCCTACGGTGTGGTGCTCTACATCGTGAGCAATGCGTTTGTGAAGGCACTGCTGTTTTTGACTGCCGGGCGCATGCGCTCGGTGTATGGCACCAACGAGGTCGCCCCGTTGAGCGGGGTCATTCGGGTACTGCCGTTTGCCGGACTGCTGTTTGCCGTGGGCATCTTTGCGCTGCTGGGTTTTCCGCCGTTTGCGAGTTTTTTGGCTGAGATGCTGATCCTCTCGGGGATTGTGCAGGCCGGCAACCTGATGGCGTTTACGCTGATGTGTGTGATGCTCACAGTGATTTTTGTCGCCACGGGCCGCACCGTGTTTCCAATGCTGTGGGGTGAATCCAAACGGGTTGGCCCGCCGGTGCACGAGTCCTGGGTCACGGCCTTGCCCAAGCTGGGTTTTGTTGGCATTTTGGTCATGCTGGGCACCTACACGCCAGAGGCCATCACCCGTGTGCTGCGTGCGGTGGCCGTGTCCATTGGGGGCTAAAACGATGCACCACCCAGAACCCTTTCTTTTGTGCGACCTGCGCCAGCACAATTCGCTCTCAATATCAGAGCTAGCCAGGCAATGCCATCAAGCACTACACGCCAATTCAGTTCTAATTAGCCTGTTTGGTCGCGCTGCCGGTCACCAGGAACCCGCTGGTGTGGTGGTCACGGCGGTATTGCTGGCGCACACCGGGGCACTGCAGGTGCTGCGTGGCCATGCCGAACCTGGCCAGACCTACCCCAGCCTGACCGCCGAGTTTGCGGCGGCACAGATTTTTGAGCGTGAGCTGTGGGAACAAACCGGTTTGGTGCCCGAGGGCCACCCGTGGCTCAAACCGGTGCGTTTTGAGAGCACGCGCCAAGAGCACATGGGGGATTACCCCTTCTTCAAGGTGCGTGGGGCCGAGGTGCATGAGGTGGGCGTGGGCCCGATTCACGCGGGCGTGATTGAGCCCGGGCACTTTCGTTTCATGTGCCACGGTGAACAAGTGCACCACCTGGAAATCCAGCTGGGCTACCAACACCGGGGAGTGGAGGCACAGTTGCTGCGCCGCTCAACCCAGGCATCGATCCACACCTTGACCCCCTTGGTGGAGTCGGTGTGTGGTGATTCGGCGCTGGCCTACGCCTGGGGCCACTGTGCGGCACTGGAATTTTTGTCAAATCAGCCTGCAGTGCTTGCCACACAAGCATCTCGTGCTATAGGTTTAGAAATGGAGCGCATGGCCATCCATGTGGCCACGCTCAACGGCCTGGCCACTGACATTGCCTTTTTGCAGGGTGGCGCCAGTTATGGGCGGCTGCGCACCGCCCTCATCAATGCCAGCCAGCGGGTCTGTGGCAACCGTTTTGGCCGGGGCTGGGTGCGCCCAGGCAGCGCGCGCCCCATCACCGATGTGCTGCGCCAAGACTTGAGCCAGACCCTGCGCCAGTTCAGCACCGACTTTGACGAGGTGAACGACCTGATGCGCAGTGCGCGCAGTGTGCAGGCCCGCTTCAAGGGGGTGGGTACGGTCAGCACCCAAGCCGCGCTGGACATGGGGCTCACCGGCGTGGTGGCCCGTGCCAGCGGTGTGGCACTGGACTTGCGCCACACCTTGCCAAGTGAGGTGTATGGCAAACACCCCGTGACCACAGTGAGTGAGCCCGGTGGTGACTGCTGGGCACGCATGAGCCAGCGCATGCGCGAGGTGGATGCCTCGGTGGCCTGGTTGCTGGCACGACTCGGTGATGCGCAACTGGATTTGCAGCCGCCAGCCCCCACTCGCCCCACCGGCGCGGTCAGCCCGTCGCCTTGGGCACTCCAACCCAACGCGCTGTGTGTGTCACTGGTTGAGGGGGTACGTGGCCCGGTGCTGCAAGCCCTGGAGACCGATGCCGCAGGCCAACTCAGGCATTACAAAGTGCAAGACCCGTCTTTGACCAACTGGTTTGGTTTGGCCTTTGCCCTGCGCAATCAAGGCATTTCAGACTTTCCCATCTGCAACAAGAGTTTTGACCTCTCTTATTGCGGCAACGATTTGTAGACCCCGTAGCCGCACCCGTACCCGCGTCCACACCCCATGTTCAAAAGCCTCGCCGTTCGCAAATCCCAGGGAACGCAATACATCCCTGACCTTTACGCCGCCCAACCCGGCGGGTTTCGTGGCAAACCGGTGATTGCCGACACGCCATGCACCACCGCCTGCCAGGCCTGTGTCGAGGTTTGCCCGAGTCAGGCCGTCACGCTGCAACCCAGTGGCATAGACCCGGTGGCCATTGATTTGGGCTGCTGTGTGCTGTGTGGTGACTGCGCCCAGGTATGCCCCAGTGCCAAGCTCAGCTTCAGCAACGATGTCAAGCTGTGCACCACCACGCGCCAAGCACTGACGGTGACGGCGGCGCGCCCCAACATTGAGCCACTGCAGGTGTCTGCTGCCCTGAAAAAACGCTTTGGCCGCTCACTCAAACTGCGCTCGGTCTCTGCCGGTGGCTGCAACGGTTGCGAGATGGAAATCAATGCCTGGGGCAATGTGAACTTTGACCTGGGCCGCTACGGCATCGACATGGTGGCCAGTCCGCGCCATGCCGACGGTCTGGTGTTGTCTGGCCCCATCACCCGCAACATGATGTCGGCACTGCAGATTTGCTGGGACGCGATTCCTGAGCCCAAGCTGGTGATTGCCGTGGGCGCCTGCGCCATTTCTGGTGGGGTGTTTGCCGACAACGACACCCTGGCGCGGGAATTTCTCATCCAATACCCGCCCGCACTTTATGTACCCGGTTGTCCGGCGCACCCGCTAACGTTCATCAGCGGCATCATGGATCTTCTGGGTATTGAGCGCTGAGCGCCCCGAGAATTCAGCGTGATTGAACCCGTCGGCGCACCGCCCTTAGAATGCCGCGCAAAATTTCTACCGGCTCGGGCGGGCAACCCGGCACGGTGACATCAACCGGAATCACGTTGACCACACGCCCACACGTGGCGTAACTCTCGCCAAAAATGCCACCGTCACACGCGCAATCGCCCAGCGCCACCACCAGTTTGGGCTCGGGCGTCGCATTAAACGTGCGTTTGAGGGCCATCTCCATGTTGCGCGACACCGGACCAGTGACCAGCAACAGGTCGGCATGGCGCGGGCTGGCCACAAAGCGGATACCCAAACCTTCAAGGTTGTAATAGGGGTTGCCCAACGCGTTGATTTCAAGTTCGCAACCATTACAAGAGCCCGCGTCCACTTCTCGAATAGTTAAGGCTTGCCCCAAAATGGCCAACAATTCCGATTGAATTCGCGACACTTCAGCCTGAGCGGCCGCACCAATGTCTGGTGCGGGCTCGGTGCAAATGCCGGTTTTAACAATCTGCCGAACCACCTTCCAGATCATAAATCCTGCCCCGAATAACTTAGGTTGAACGACTTGTTGATCAAGGGAAAATCCGCCACGATGTTGCCCATGATGGCGTGCTCCAGCACTGGCCAGTTTTGCCAGGAAGGGTCATGCAGGTGACAGCGGGTGATTCGGTGCCCCTGTTGTGCACCAGCCAATTCAAGCGCCACGAACACCTCTCCCCGCCAACCCTCAACCCAACCTGCACCCCGGGTGCTGTGTGACGGCAGGGCCAACGCCACGGTGGTTTCACCGACTGGCAAATCCGACAGCATTTGCCGAATCAAGCGGATCGACTCAAACACCTCGTCGAACCGCACCGCAGCCCGGGCTGCCACATCACCATTTTTCTGGGTCGCCATCACCACCTGCAAACCGTCATAGGGCACAAACGGGTGGTCACAGCGCACGTCCCATGACTGGCTGCTGGCCCGACCGGCCAAGCCGGTCAAGCCAAGTTTGGCAGCCACTGCCGGCGTGATCCGACCCGTGCCAATGAACCGGTCTTGCAGACCGGCATGCGCCTCATAAATATCAAAGAGCTTTCGTACCTCGGCCTCCAGGGTGTCACACACGGCCTGCATCCGGTCTTGTTGGATGGGATCAATGTCAATGCCAACACCACCGGGCACGATGCAGTCCATCATCAACCGGTGTCCAAATGCTGCCTTGGAAGACCTCAGCCAGTTTTCGCGCAAACGTGAAAACTGCGCCAGGCCGAACGCAAAGGCCACATCGTTGCCCAGCGCACCCAGATCACCCAGGTGGTTGGCCACACGCTCGCGCTCCAGCATCAGAGCGCGCAGCCAGGCTGCACGCGCCGGAACCGTGGCGGCGCACGCTGACTCCAGTGCCATGCAATAGGCCCAGGCATAAGCCACGGTGGAGTCGCCCGACACCCGCCCGGCCAGCCGGTGCGCCTGCAAGGGTGGCAGTTGGGTCATGCGCTGCTCAATACCTTTGTGGGTGTAACCCAGGCGCTGCTCCAGCCGCAACACCTTTTCACCCACCACCGAGAACCTGAAATGCCCTGGTTCGATGATGCCCGCATGCACCGGACCCACCGCAATTTCATGAACGCCTTCGCCCTCAACCCGTACAAACGGGTAGTCCAGCAAATCACCAGGTGCAGGAGCATGCAAATCGGCAGGGTCTTGCCGAAGCGGAAAATGGTCTGAAGGCCAGGCACCATGGTTAAACCAGGGTCGGGTGTCCCTTGCACCGTCAGCGCATGCACCTGTCAAATCTGCGGCGGCACGCTGCATGCGGTTGGCAGCAGGAAAAATCTCTGCCAAGTCAGGGTAAACCAAGCGGTCACCCTTCAGAACTGGCGATGTGGCAAGCCAAAAAACCCCTTCCAACGTAATATAGGCAACAAATATGCTTGTAGTGCTTACTGGTTCTATGTTTGTTGCTATATATTCAATAGTATCTCCTGCCCACAACGCCAGCAGTCGGCCACCGCCGTCGCGCACCACGACAGCAGCGGTTAACCATTCCTGCTGCGAAACCTGCCCATACCAGACGGGCACCGGTGCCTGCAGGGCGACAAACTCAACATCAAGCCCAGACAATTTCATGCGCTCAGCTCCCCAACATGCGCGCCGCCTGCACGTACCAGACGTTCAGGTAGGTTGGAATGTACAAGCCCAGCACCAGCGCAAACGCCAGATGCAAAAACACCGGCACCAGCGCAGGCGGGTGTGCCAGCGGTTGCAGCGTGGTGTCGCCAAACACCATGGGCAACACCCGGATCAGCATCGACGCAAACGCGACACCCAGAGCGATGAACAGAAACGGCGTGGCCCACGGCTGCTCACGCATGGCGGTGGTCAGTATCAAGAATTCGCTGGCGAACACACCAAACGGCGGCATGCCCAAAATGGCCATCACCCCGAGCATCAGACCCCAACCAACGGCAGGATTGACCTTGATGAGACCCCGAATGTCAGCCATGGTTTGTGTGCCAGCAGATTGTGTGGCGTGGCCCACGGCAAAGAAAATGGCAGATTTCACCAGCGAATGCACCGTCATGTGCAGCAAACCCGCAAAGCTGGCCACCGGTCCGCCCATACCAAAAGCAAAGGTAATCAGCCCCATGTGCTCAATGCTTGAGTACGAAAACATGCGCTTGACATCTTTTTGGCGTGACAGGAAAAAAGCTGCCACCACCACCGACAGCAAGCCAAAAGCCATCATCAGCTCACCCGCCATCTGGGTGCCTAGCGCGCCATCGGTAAGCACCTTGCAACGCAACACGGCGTACATGGCAACGTTCAGCAACAAGCCCGAAAGCACGGCAGACACTGGTGTTGGGCCCTCGGCATGGGCATCGGGCAGCCAACTGTGCAGTGGCACCAAGCCGATCTTGGTGCCATAACCCACCAGCAAAAACACAAAGGCCAGGGTAACAATGGTGGGATCAAGCTGGGTCTTGATGTCATTCAGGCTGGTCCACAGCAGGGTCGCATGTTCGGGGCCCAAGACCTTGTCAGCGGCCATGTAAAGCATGATGGTGCCAAACAAAGCCAACGCCAGACCCACGCCACACAGGATGAAATACTTCCAGGCGGCTTCAAGACTGGCTGAAGTACGGTACAGGCTGACCAGCAGCACGGTGGTCAGGGTGGCGGCCTCCATGGCCACCCAGATGATGCCCAGATTGTTGGTGGTCAGACACAGCAGCATGGTGAAACTGAACAACTGGTACATGCTGTGGTACAGACGCATGCGACTCGGTGTCATCTTGCCGTGGTCTTGCTCCACCCGCATGTAGGGGCGCGAGAAAATGGCGGTGGTCAGGCCCACAAAAGCAGTCAGGGTAACAAGGAACACATTGAGCGGGTCAATGTAAAACAACTTGTCCCAAAGAAATTCCGGGCCATGGGAGACCACCCGTACGGTCATGGCACAGGCGGCCAGAAACGTGCCCAGACTGAAAGCCACATTCACGTCACGGGCATAGCTTCGGTGGCCGGTCAAAGCCAGAACCAGGCCACCGGCAAGCGGAAATCCAAGGACCAGAAACAAGGCGTTCATGCTCAGTCTTCCTTGAGGTTTTCAAGATGACTAATGTCCAGGCTGTCAAACTTTTCACGAATCTGAAACATGAACACACCCATGATCAACACACCCACCAGCACATCCAAAGCAATGCCAAACTCCACGATCATCGGCATGCCGTTGGTCACGGTGGTGGCGGCAAACAACAAGCCGTTTTCCATTGACAGAAAACCAATCACCTGCGGCACGGCCTTGGAACGGGTGATCATCATCATGAAGGACAACAACACGCAAGACAGCGCAATGCCCAGCGCGCCACCTGCCAGCGAATCCGACAGGCGTGAAATGGGC
>JBIJDQ010000120.1:0-6794 GCA_044344025.1 Rhodoferax sp. | reverse complement strand
AGTTGGGGGCACGGGGGAATGACGATGTCCTTGACCGGACCGGCTTCACGGGCTTGGTCTAACTCTCGATTGATCTCTTGGGCTTTCATGTGTGGCTCTCCTGTGCCCTATTATTGCCTTGAACACCTCAGCCAAGCTGGGGTTTTCCGGCTGTGGCATCCGCCAGCCGCTGCTCGGGCGCTTGTTGGCCGTTGGCCAGCCACAGCATCAATGCCTGCGGGGTCAGAGGGCGTGAAAAATAGTAGCCCTGCAACTCGTCGCAGCCCAGCTGGGTCAGCTGGTCAGCCTGCGCCAGCAGTTCCACCCCCTCGGCCACGATGCCCAAACCCAGGGTGTGACCCAGCGCAATGGTGGCCCGCACAATGGCCAGATTGGCTGCATCGTCCAGCATGTCACGCACAAACGATTGGTCAATCTTGAGTTTGTCAACCGGGAAACGGTTCAGGTAGGCCAGGCTTGAGTAGCCGGTGCCAAAGTCGTCAATCGACACCTGCAAGCCAAGGGCCTTGATGGCTGCCAACCGCTGGGTGGCAGCGGCGGCATCAGCCATCAAATGCGATTCGGTGATTTCAAGCTCCAGCCGGGAGGCATCACAACCGTGTTTTTCAAGTATGGCGCCCACCAGTTGAACCAGCTCCGGGTCTGCCAGTTGGGCCGCTGAGAGGTTGATCGACATCACCAGGTCAACCAGCCCCTGCGCCTGCCATGTGGCACTTTGGCGACAAGCCTCGTCCAGTACCCAACGGCCAATCGGGTGGATCAAGCCACTCTCCTCAGCCACTGGAATAAACTGTGCCGGGGACACTTGGCCCAGGTCAGGGCTATGCCAGCGAATCAGGGCCTCAACCCCGACCATCTCGCGTGTGCTGGCACTCAAGCGGGGTTGGTATTGCAAACTGAATTCTTGGCGCTCCAGCGCCAGCCGCAAATGTTGCTCCAGCGACTGGCGCTCCCGGATGGCCCAGTCAATGGAGGGGTCAAACACCCGCGCGGCATCCCGGCCAGAGGCCTTGGCCTCGTACATGGCGGCATCGGCGCGGCGCATCAACTCGTCCAAATCTTGGCCGTCAGTGGGGTAGATGGCAATGCCCACGCTGCACGACACCTTGAGCTCATGGCCCTCAATTTGGTGCAATTGACCCACCAGCGGAATCAGGCGCTGCTCGACCTGCCAGCGGGCTTGTTCTGCGTCTTTGATGTTGCGCAAGATCACCACAAACTCATCCCCGCCGAGCCGACTCACCATGTCCCCTGAGCGCACGGCTTGTTGCAGGCGCTGTGCCACCGAGCGCAACAAGCCATCACCGACATGGTGACCCAGTGTGTCATTGATGCCCTTGAAGCGATCCAGGTCAATGAACAACACCGCCAGACACTCATGGCTGGCCTGGGCCTGGTGCAGCGCGGCTTGCAAGGTCTCCACACACATGGCCCGGTTTGGTAACTCAGTCAGCACATCATGACGCGCCAAAAACTGCACCCGCGCTTCGGTGCGCTTGCGGTCAGTGATGTCGATGGCAATGCCAATGTAATGTGATACCTGCGCGGTACGCCCTGAATCGCGCACCGCAGAAATCATCAGCCAGGCCGGATAAACCCCGCCCGAGCGTTTGCGCATCATTACTTCGCCCTGCCACTCGTGGCGCGTGCCGACAGCGCGCGAAATTTCCCCTGCCAGAGCTTCATCGGCATGGTCACCGTCATCGCTACCGTCATGGCCCAGCAACATGCCCAGGTGTTCACCCAGCACTTCATAAAATTCATACGAAGTGGCCCGGCAATAGGCCTTGTTGACACTCAACACCCGCTGCTGTGCATCCATGATGATGATGCTCTCGCTCGATGCCTCAAATACCTTGGCCCACAGCTCCAGGCGTTGCTCCATCAGCTTGAGCACGTTGATCGGGGTAAAGGTGGTCAATACCGCATCCACACCCTGAAAACTCAGGCGACGTGCCGACAACACCGCCCACAGTGGCTCCTTGCCACCCAGCCAGCGCACCTCAAATTCATCCACCCGCTCATGGTCAAACAGCCGTTGGAAAAACCGCACCCGCACCCCTGGCTCCAGGCCCTTGACCCAGGGGTCGGTGCTGCGGCCCGCCAGCCAGGGCTGCGCCGCCTCATTCGCGTGCAAAACCTGGTGGTCGGGCACCGAGGTCACCACCATCGGGATTGGAATGGACTCCAGCAGCTCGGCCTGGGCCAGCGCTGCACGCGCACTGGCCACCAGTTCCTGATGGGTCACCCGGTCCTGGTCCAGCTGCGCCAGCATGCTGTTAAAGGTGGTCACCAGATGGCCAATTTCGTCCTGGCTGCTCCAGGAGGCACGCAAGTTGTAATTGCCACTCTGGCGCACATCGTCGGCCACAGCGGCCAATTGTTTTAATGGCCGGGCGATTTGCCGGGCCACGATGTACACCAAACCCAAAATCGCCAGCAACAGGGCCAAGGCTGTGCCAAGATGCAACCACATTTTGGTAAAAGAGCCCGCTACCCGTGCCTTCAATAGACCTTGCAGGGCACCTGAAGCACTGCCCCAGGCCTGGTCAAGCGCTTGCAGTGTGTGACTTTTGGCCCTGGCAAACTCTGCCACATCAGCCAGCACAATGTCTTGTTCGGCAAATAGCAGTACCTGAACCTGCAACTGGCTGATCTGTAGGTCAACGGCCATTTGTGTATCAAGCAGGCCGCTGCGGAAATCATCTCCTCCAGCCGCGTAAGCCTGTTTGTAATCAGCCGCAATGGCTTGGCGGATGGCATCGAGCCGACCTGCCAAAATCAGCAAGGTGGTGCTGGCCAGGGCCCTTCCCTGGCGGATGGCAACCCGCTTGTGCTCCAACGCTTGCGACGTGTCCTCCAACACCGCCACCAGTTCAGGAAAGCGCAGCACCACCAGTGACATGCTGTAGTAGCTGTCCAGGTCGGGGTCCAGAATCAGGTTGGACTGGTTTCCCACCGTCGTCAGCAGGCTGCGCGCCGACTGAACCAAGGGCTTGCGCAGCGCACTACCGTTTGTTTGGTCTTCTGCCAAGGCTTGCCAGCTGGCCAAAAAAGCGGCGCTGTCGGATTGGGCCAACAGCGCCTCGTCGTGCAAGGCCCGCTGCAACTCAAACTGCACCAACAGAGGCTTGGGCTCTGAGCCCGGCGAATCAGCCCCGATGACCGCCGACATCAGCAGGTTACGCACCGAGTCGCTGTAGGTGACACCGATGATTTCCTTGCGGGCAAAGTCAATCGACAGGTATTTTTCGTGAATCAGGATGCCGGAGATAAAAATAACCGCCGTCAAGTCCAACAAGTAAATCAGGATCAGCTTGCGACTGACACTCAAGCGCCCCAACCAGGCGGGAATGGATTTGAAGAGTCGCATGCTGGGTGACTCAGGCCCGCCGGCAACAAGCGCCAAAACCTGAGAGGCCCGGCGCAGCCCAGTCATGACGCATCAACACGGCTAAACCGGCATAGGCACCAAGAAATCCCGACTAATGTTGCCCCCCAAATCGTTGACCCGGTCCAGAAACTGCGTCAGGTAGGCATGTAGGCCGGTGGCCAAAATTTCATCAATGCGACCGTATTGCAGTTCTGCACGCAGTTTGCCCGCACGACGCAGGGTTTCGGTTGACTGGTCATTGGCCACAAAGCCCAGGTTTTTCACCACTTCATTCAGGCTTGCGTGCAAAGAACGCGGCATGTCGGGGCGCAGAATCAGCAACTCGGCCACGCGCTCGGGACGAATCACATCACGGTAGACCTTGCGGTACACCTCAAAGCCGCTGACGCTGCGCAGAATCGCGCTCCAATGGTAAAAATCGTACTCTTGGTCCTTCTCGTTGGCGGTGCCGTAAAAGTCGCTTTCGACCGCGTGAAACTTCACGTCAACCAGACGAGCGGTGTTGTCGGCGCGCTCCAAAAACGTGCCCAACCGCATGAAATAAAGTGCCTCGTCCATCAGCATGGTGCCCAGAGTGACCCCACGTGACAGGTGCGAGCGAAATTTGACCCACTCAAAAAACTGCGCCGGGTCGCTCTCGAATTCGCCCTGTTTAAGCATGCGTTTGACTTCCAGCCAAGTCTGGTTTTGCGTCTCCCACACCTCGGTGGTCAGGGTGCCACGCACCGCGCGGGCGTTTTCGCGGGCGGCACTCAGGCATGACACGATGGACGACGGGTTGCTCTCGTCTTTCACCATGAACTCCATCACCTCGCGAGCGCGAATTTGGTCATGCTTTTCCTTGTACATGGGAAGCAATTCGCTGATGGACAGCAGGCCCTGCCAGCCTGCCTGGGCCACGGCATCAGACTGCGGCAACAGGGCGGTTTGGTAGTTCACATCAAGCAAACGAGCGGTGTTCTCGGCACGTTCGGTGTAACGGTTCATCCAGAAAAGATGGTCAGCGGTTCTTGAAAGCATGGAGGTTCTCCGAGATTCTGCGGCTAGGCGGTGGTTTGCGACTGGGTTGATGACGGTACCGCTGCCGGTACGACATCGTCTTCCAGAATCCAGGTGTCTTTGGTGCCGCCGCCCTGCGACGAATTGACCACCAACGAGCCCTCCTTGAGCGCCACGCGGGTCAGCCCGCCAGGCACCATCTGCACTTTTTTGCCTGACAGCACATAGGGCCGCAAATCAATGTGGCGCGGGGCAATGCCGCTTTCTACAAACGTGGGGCAGCTTGACAAACTCAGGGTGGGCTGGGCAATGTAGCCGCTCGGGTTCGCCAACACGGCCAACTTGAACTCTTCAACCTCAGCCTTGGTAGCCGCCGGGCCCACCAGCATGCCGTAGCCGCCAGCTCCGTGCACCTCTTTGACCACCAGGTCTTTCATGTTGGCAATCACGTATGACAATTCGTCTTTGTTGCGGCACATGTAGGTGGGCACGTTGTTCAAAATAGGGTTTTCACCCAGGTAGAACTCGATCATTTTGGGCACGTAGGGGTAGATGGATTTGTCATCTGCCACGCCGGTACCCACACCGTTGCAAATGTTGATGTGGCCTGCCTTGTACACATCAAGCAGGCCAGCACAGCCAAGGGTTGAGCCGGGGCGAAACACCTTGGGGTCAAGAAAATCATCGTCTACACGGCGGTAGATCACATCCACCCGCTGCGGGCCGCGCGTGGTGCGCATGTAGCAGAAGTTGTCTTTCACAAACAAATCCTGCCCTTCAACCAGCTCAATGCCCATTTGTTGCGCAAGAAACGCGTGCTCAAAATAGGCGCTGTTGTACATGCCAGGCGTAAGCACCACCACGGTGGGTTCAGCGGTGGTCGGCGGGCTGCTTTCGCGCAGGGTTTCAAGCAGCAGGTCGGGGTAATGCGCAATCGGGGCCACTCGGTGCGCGCTGAACAAGTCAGGGAACAGGCGCATCATCATCTTGCGGTCTTCAAGCATGTAACTGACACCGCTTGGCACACGCAAGTTGTCTTCCAGCACGTAATACTCGCCATTGCCTTTTGCATCAGGTGCCCGCACGATGTCGATACCCGAGATTTGTGAGTACACGCCCCCTGGCAAATCCACCCCCATCATTTGCGGACGGAACTGGGCGTTTTGCTCAATCTGCTCGCGGGGGATCAGACCGGCCTTGAGAATCTCCTGATCATGGTAAATGTCGTGCAAGAAACGGTTCAGTGCGGTAACCCGCTGCTCCAGACCGCGCTCCATGGTGCGCCACTCGTGGGCCGGAATGATGCGGGGAATCAGGTCAAACGGAATCAGGCGCTCGGTGCCTGCACCGTCTTCGTCTTTTTCGCCATACACCGCAAATGTGATGCCCACCCGCCTGAAAATAACCTCGGCTTCTTCACGCCGCTTGGCCATGGTGTCGCCGGGTTGACGTGCCAACCATTCGTCGTAGATTTTGTAATGGTCCCGAATTTGCGCGCCCTTGGTGAAAAATTCATAGGGCAACTGGGTGTACATCTCGTCAAATTTCTGCATCATTTTTTACTCCTATCGATAGCTTAGCAAGCTTTAGGCCAATATCCGGGTTTTGGACTGATTTGCTTGACCCTTCTGGTTCGCTCGGTGGATGCTTTTTCTAATGGTGTAAGGGTCTTGGCTTTTGTCAACTCGGTCTTCAGGGCACCTGGTGATGCCAATAACGCTGCTGAACCTCGCGTGCGCACTGCACCTCATCCGCACGCCAAGACTGCCAGGTAGCTGCACCACAATGGGGCGAATCAATCACCGTGATGTGCCGCTCGACATAACGCACCAAAACAGGAAAAACCGGGTGACCAAAGCGATTTCTGTACCCGGCTTGCACCAAAGCAAAGCGGGGCTGCACCGCGTCCAAAAACACCGGGCTGCTGGAGGTTTTGCTTCCATGGTGGGGAACCAGCAGCACATCGGCATGGAGTAGCGCAACATCGTCCAAGCGCTGGTTCGTGTCAGCCCTGCCGGCAGCAGCCCGTGCGACCAACTGCGCCTCTTGCGTCTGCTCAATGTCCCCCGCCAGCAACGCGGTTTGCGCGCCATTGCTGATGCGCAGGGTACAGCTCATGGCATTGGTTTTGCGCTTGTCGTCGTAGTCAAGGGCTTGCGGGTGCAGCACCTCAAACGTCACGCCGTCCCACAGCCATTGCTGACCCGCCTCACAACGCCGGGACGGGCGCAGGGCTTGCAACGCATGTTCAGGCTCGATCGAACTCAGCAACGTGGCCTGTGGCTGCATTGTTAACACAGCCTGCGCACCGCCCGTGTGGTCGCTGTCGCGGTGGCTGAGCACCAATGTGTCTAGCGACACCCCAAGCGCACGCAACAAGGGCACCAGCACCCGGTGGCCA
>JBIJDQ010000119.1:0-6803 GCA_044344025.1 Rhodoferax sp. | reverse complement strand
TATTGATCGCCGAAGGATTTGCCAGCTTGGAGCAAGTGGCTTACGTACCGCTGGAAGAAATGCTCGAAATCGAGAGTTTCGACGAGGACACCGTCAATGAACTGCGTAGCCGTGCGAAAGAGGCATTACTCACCATGGAAATTGCCCACGAAGAAAGTGTGGGTGTTGTGGTGCTTGAGTTGCGTGACCTCGAAGGGCTATCTTCGGCTCAACTTGACAAGTTGGCGGAAAATGGTGTCCATACCCTTGACGACTTGGCAGACTTGGCTGTTGACGAACTGACCGATCTCACTGGCCAGTCCGAGGACGAAGCCAAAGCCTTGATCATGAAGGCGCGAGAGCATTGGTTCACCAATGACGCATCTTCCCAAGAGTCTTGATCATGAACACACAGTTAAAGTAAAGACCCAACATTGCCCGCAGGGCGTGAAAGTCGGAACTAAAGGTTACCCAAAAAATGTCCAGTATGACCGTCGCCGAGTTTGCCAGTGAACTCAAGAAATCCACCGACACGTTGCTTGAGCAATTGAAGTCGGCAGGTGTGGCCAAAGTTGCCGCGTCTGACACCCTCACGGAACCTGACAAGCAGCGTCTGTTGAGCTACTTGCAGGCCAGTCACGGCACTGCGACGGGTGAGCGCAAGAAAATTACCCTTGTCAAGAAGTCGACCACTGAAATCAAGCAGGCTGATGCCAGTGGCAAGGCACGGATCATTTCGGTTGAAACCCGTAAAAAGCGAACCTTCGTGCGCCGCGATGATGCGTTGGATGCCCCTGCCGAAACGGTAGAGCAAGAGGCGGATGAGCCTGTCGAACACGCTGTTGACCACGCTGAGCTGACCCGGCGAGAGGAAGATGCGCGTCGTCAGGCTGAACTGATTCAGCGTCAGGAAGACGAATTGGCAGAGCGCAGGCTTCAGCGGCAAGCACAAGAAGCTGCCGCCAAGCAAGCGGAAGAAATGGCCGTCGCACAAGCTGCACAAGTGGCCGCTGCTTTGGCACTGGCTCAGCAACAAGCCCAACTCAGCCTGACCAAGCGGGTTCAGACTGCTGCTGATGAAGCAGCGGCACTGGCGGCCAAAGAAGCTGCACAGGCGCAGGCAAAAGCGAAGGCCAGCGCAGAGTTGCTGGCCCAAACGCAGGCCAAGGACAAGGCTGCCGCCGAGTCTCAAACTCGCGTGGCCGAGGAGCAGGCACGTGCAGTCGATCTGACCGAGCGTCGGCGCAAGGCAGAAGCTGAAGCTGCAGCAATCCGCTTGATGATGTCTCAGCCTGGAAAAAAATTACCACCGCCCAAAAAGCCCGAAGAGCCCAAACCTGTCGTTAAAGCAGCCGAGTCGGCAAAAGCCGGCATTAAAGGCACTTTGCACAAGCCTGCCGGTGCCGCGCCTGCCAAGCCCGTAGCTGCCACCACAACGGCGGCGGCTACAACTGCGGGTGCCGGCAAAGAAGTGAAATCGGCCAAGCTGTCCAGCAGTTGGGCAGGAGATCCAGCCAAGAAAAAGGGTATCCCGACGCGTGGTGATACGGGTGCGGGTGCTGGTAGGGGTAACAATTGGCGCGGAGGGCCACGTGGCCGACGCGGCACCAATGACCGCGACCGTGACGACCAACACAGCCACGCGGCACCGGTTGAGGCAAGGGTTCTGGAAGTTCACGTGCCTGAAACCATCACGGTGGCTGAGCTTGCTCACAAGATGGCAGTAAAAGCTTCTGAGGTGATCAAGCACCTGATGAAACTGGGTCAGATGGTGACCATCAACCAACCTCTGGATCAGGACACCGCCATGATTTTGGTGGAAGAAATGGGCCACAAAGCGATTGTTGCTGCACTGGATGATCCAGAGGCCTTTACCGATGATGAAGTGTCCCTGCAGCAATCAGAGTCGTTGCCACGTGCACCCGTTGTGACTGTCATGGGCCACGTAGACCACGGCAAAACCTCTTTGCTCGACTACATCCGACGCACCAAAGTGGCTTCCGGTGAAGCCGGCGGGATTACCCAGCACATTGGTGCCTACCATGTGCAAACCGCACGCGGCGTCGTGTCGTTCCTGGACACCCCTGGTCACGAGGCTTTCACGGCCATGCGTGCCCGTGGTGCAAAAGCGACCGACATCGTGATCTTGGTGGTGGCTGCCGATGACGGTGTCATGCCGCAAACCAAAGAAGCCATCAAACACGCCAAGGCAGCCGGGGTGCCGATTGTGGTCGCCATCACCAAGGTTGATAAACCAGATGCCAATCCTGAACGGGTTAAAAACGAGTTGGTGGTTGAAGATGTGATTCCTGAAGATTTTGGTGGCAGTTCGCCTTTTGTGTCCGTGTCGGCCAAAACCGGCGTTGGCATTGATGAGTTGCTGGAGCAGGTCCTGCTGCAAGCAGAGGTGCTTGAACTAAGAG
The DNA here is from genome assembly GCA_044344025.1 of Rhodoferax sp. Lineage (GTDB taxonomy): Bacteria > Pseudomonadota > Gammaproteobacteria > Burkholderiales > Burkholderiaceae_C > Rhodoferax. Next base: position 4,401 of record JBIJDQ010000119.1, on the reverse strand, counting down.
CTCCCGTCGATGCCATGGCCAAGGGCTTGGTAATTGAGGCGCAGCTGGACAAAGGTCGAGGCCCTGTGGCTACAGTCCTGGTTCAATCCGGTACGCTCAAAACTGGCGACATTGTGCTCGCAGGTCAGACCTATGGGCGGGTTCGGGCCATGCTGGATGAAAATGGAAAAACCGTTAAGACGGCTGGCCCCTCCATTCCGGTTGAAATTCAGGGCTTGACTGAAGTGCCGCAGGCCGGTGACGAATTCATGGTGATGGCCGACGAGCGCCGTGCCCGTGAAATCGCAACTTACCGCGCTGGCAAGTTCCGTCACACCAAGCTGGCCAAGCAACAAGCCGCCAAGCTGGAAAACATGTTCACCGACATGACCGCTGGTGAAGTCAAGTTGGTGCCGATCATCGTCAAGGCCGACGTTCAAGGATCTCAGGAAGCACTGGCGCAGTCTTTGCTCAAGCTTTCCACAGACGAGGTCAAAGTCCAAATGGTGTACACCGCTGTGGGTGGCATCAGTGAATCTGATGTGAACCTGGCCATTGCGGCCAAGGCAGTCATCATTGGGTTCAACACCCGGGCTGATGCGGGTGCACGCAAATTGGCAGAGAACAACGGTGTCGATATTCGCTACTACGACATCATTTACGACGCTGTGGATGACCTCAAGTTGGCCATGTCCGGCATGTTGACACCCGACAAGAAGGAAGAAGTGATTGGCACGGCCGAAATTCGCCAGATTTTCAAGGTCACCAAAATTGGCTCTATTGCGGGTTGTATGGTCACGGCAGGTGTGGTTCGCCGCTCCGCGCGTCTGCGTTTGTTGCGTCAGAACACCGTTATATACACCGGTGAGCTCGACTCGCTCAAGCGCTTCAAGGACGATGCCAAGGAAGTGCGTGAAGGTTTTGATTGCGGCTTGAACATTAAAAACTACAACGATATTCAAGAGGGTGACGTGCTGGAGTTCTTTGAAATCCGCGAAGTGGCGCGTACGCTTTGATGCATTGAGTGATATTTGTGCATAAGAAATCAGCCACACCCAATCGGGCTTTCAAGGTTGCCGACCAGATCCAGCGGGATTTGACGGAACTGATCGCCCGCGAACTCAAGGATCCGCGTGTCGGCATGGTGACCATTCAGGGGGTAGAGGTGACCCCTGATTACGCCCATGCCAAGGTGTTTTTCAGTTTATTGGCTGGAGATGTCAAAAAATGCGCGGAAGGTTTGAACCAGGCCGCTGGATTCCTGCGGGCAGGTTTGTTTAAGCGTTTGCATATTCACACTGTGCCAACCCTGCATTTTATTTACGACCAGACACCGGAGCGGGCCTCTGACATGAATGCGTTGATCGCCCGCGCGGTGGCCTCGCGGGTCAAGGAAGACTGAACACGATGAATGCGCCGCGTGCACGGGTTGCCAGGCGCCCCGTGCATGGGGTGCTGTTGCTTGACAAGCCATTGGGTTGGTCAAGCAATGATGTGCTGCAAAAAGTCAAATGGCTTCTGCGGGCAGAGAAGGCTGGGCACACCGGCACACTCGACCCGCTTGCCAGTGGAGTCTTGCCTTTGTGCTTTGGTGCGGCCACCAAGTTCAGTCAACTTCAACTCGAAGCTGACAAGACTTATGAGGCGATTTTGTGTTTGGGCGTGAAAACCACGACGGCGGATGCCGAAGGCGATGTGATCGAGACCCGTCCTGTGGCGGTGTCTACCGATGATGTGGTTCGAGTTGCCAAGCAATTTACCGGGCAGATCCAGCAGGTTCCACCAATGCACAGTGCACTGAAAAAGGACGGCAAGGCGCTGTACGAGTACGCCAGAGCCGGTATAGAAGTCGAGCGGGTGGCGCGAAATGTCACTATTTATGAACTAAATATGGCTCTAGCGCCCGTGTCTGCTGTACCGAAAGCTATCAATATGATAGTAAAATGCAGCAAAGGTACTTATATTCGCACCTTGGGCGAGGATGTGGGCGAGGCATTAGGCTGTGGTGCGCACCTGAGCGCGTTGCGCCGAATCGACACAGGTGGTTTTGGCGTGTCCCAATGCGTCACTCTTGAGGCGCTTGAGGCGATGACTGAAGCCGCGCGTGTCGCTTGTCTGATGCCGGTGCAGTCGCTGTTAGCCAATCACGTTGTCGTCACACTTGATGACGACAATGCGGCAAGGTTTTTAAGTGGCTTGCGTCGGCGTGGGCCTTGGACAGATGCGGTGCAAGTGGCAGTTTATGCAGAAAATGGCCATATTTTGTTAGGTACGGCGCATGTGATAGCAGGTGAGTTGATCCCCGGGCGGCTGCTCAGCCCGATTGAAATTGAACAGATTGCAAATAAATCCCGGACAAAACCAAGTGAAGACTTAGGCTTTGTCCAAACCGTTTAAGAAAGTGAACTATGGCCCATAAACAAATTCGAAACATCGCGATCATCGCCCACGTTGACCACGGTAAAACCACCATGGTTGACCAGTTGCTGCGCCAATCGGGCACTTTTGCCCAGCACGAGAAGATCGTGGATACGGTGATGGACAACAACGCCATTGAAAAAGAGCGTGGCATCACGATTCTGGCTAAAAACTGCGCTGTCACCTGGGAAGGTACCCATATCAACATCGTTGACACACCCGGCCACGCGGACTTTGGTGGTGAAGTGGAGCGTGCGTTGTCCATGGTTGATGGTGTTGTGCTGCTGATTGACGCGCAAGAAGGCCCCATGCCACAAACTCGCTTTGTGACCAAGAAGGCGCTGGCTTTGGGCTTGAAACCCATTTTGGTGGTGAACAAGGTGGACAAGCCTGGTGCCCGCCCCCAATGGGTGGTCAATGCGGCGTTTGATTTGTTCGACAAGCTCGGTGCGACCGATGAGCAGTTGGATTTCCCGGTGGTCTATGCCTCGGGTATCAACGGCTGGTCTTCCATGGAGGAGGGTGAACAGGGAGAGCAGTGGGGTCCTGACATGTCGGCCCTTTTCAACACCGTGCTTGAGCATGTGCCGCACCAGCAGGGTGACCCTGCGGCACCGCTGCAACTGCAAATCTCGGCGCTTGATTTTTCGACCTTTGTGGGCCGAATTGGTGTCGGTCGCATCAGCCAAGGCACGATCAAACCCATGATGGACGTGGTCGTGATGGAAGGCCCGGACGGCAAGGCTGTCAAAGGGCGTGTCAACCAGGTCTTGACTTTCCAGGGTTTAGAGCGCGTGCAAGCCACAGACGCAGGCCCTGGCGAGATTGTGCTGATCAACGGCCTGACCGACATCGGCATTGGTGTGACCATCACCGATCCAGCCAATCCGATGCCCCTACCGATGCTCAAAGTGGACGAGCCGACTCTGACCATGAACTTCTGCGTCAACACCAGCCCCTTGGCCGGCCGCGAAGGCAAATACGTCACCAGCCGCCAGATTTGGGACCGTTTGCAGAAAGAACTGCAACATAACGTGGCGCTGCGGGTCAAGGAAACTGACGAAGAAGGTATTTTTGAAGTCATGGGTCGTGGCGAACTCCACTTGACTATTCTGCTGGAAAACATGCGACGTGAAGGCTTTGAGTTGGCGGTCAGCAAACCCCGCGTGGTGTTCAAAGAAGTGAACGGCGAAAAGCACGAACCTATTGAGATGGTGACCGCTGACATCGAAGAGCAGCACCAGGGTGGCGTGATGCAGGCGCTGGGCGAGCGCAAGGGCGACCTCGTCAACATGGAACCAGACGGCCGTGGCCGTGTGCGTCTGGAGTACCGGATTCCGGCACGTGGCTTGATTGGTTTCACCAATGAGTTTCTGAATTTGACGCGTGGCACTGGGCTGATCTCCAATATTTTTGACAGCTACGAACCCCACAAGGGTGAAATCGGTGGCCGTAAAAACGGCGTGCTGATCTCGATGGACGCGGGTGAAATCTTTACCTATGCGCTGGGCAAGTTGGATGACCGTGGTCGCATGTTTGTGCGGGCCAATGACCCGGTTTATGAAGGCATGATCGTGGGTATCCACAGCCGTGACAACGATTTGGTCGTCAACGCCACCCGCACCAAACAGCTGACCAATTTCCGCGTCAGTGGCAAGGAAGACGCGATCAAGATCACACCACCCATTGAGTGCACACTGGAATACGGTGTGGAATTCATTGAAGAAGACGAGTTGGTTGAAATCACGCCGAAGTCGATTCGCTTGCGCAAGCGTCACTTGACCGAGAGCGAGCGAAAAAAGGCCAGTCGCTAAGGTTCGCGGGTGCCGATGGGGCAGGGGATACCAACCCTGCGCCTTGTAAGTTTGTACTTGGTGCCCTGATGGCTTTGAAGCTGACTCATAACCGCGCCGTGGTGCTGATGGTGGTCGTGACCCTATTGTGGTCAACCGCCGGGGTGGTAACGCGCCATCTAGAGCATGCCCAACGGTTTGAAGTGACTTT
>JBIJDQ010000118.1:0-6806 GCA_044344025.1 Rhodoferax sp. | reverse complement strand
TGATGCGATCTAGCGACCGGAAGGCGCGATCCAGATCTAGTGGATAGAGTGCAGACGGAGCAACACCATCGGCCAGCAAGGCGTACTCGATGGTTTCCATCGGATTGCGGCGCAAGGCGCGGCGCCCGGCAAATGCACTGGTGTCCCAATAGTCTTTCCAGGTGCGAGGACCTTTTCCAGCAGGGAACTTGTCGGTGCGGTAAGCCAGAATGCTACCCACCACATCAACACCAGCGTAATGTGGTGTCTTGAACTGAGGCGGCAGATCTTTCAGCGCATCGTCCAAATTGAGCGGCTCCAGATGCCCCATACCCAACAGTGCTTCATGTACGTCCTTACTCACATGCGCCATATCCCAGGTATAGGACTTTGACTCAACCATGGAGCGAATGAAGGCAGTAGGCTGTGCCTGACCGGTGGCGGGAACGATCTCGACGCCGGTTGCAACACGAAACGGCTTGTAGAACGCCTCGCCAAATCCTTCAGCATAGGGGCCGCCCGGGTCACGGATCACCAGGCGCTTCTCCTGCGCCAGTACGTCGGTATTTTTTACCCAGATCATCAGACCCAGGCCGGCGCCCGCAGTCGACTTGATGAACCGGCGGCGAGAGGTTTCGATTGGCATATTTGTCTCCTAAATCGAGGTGTTGGTGAGGCAATCAGTGACGTGACAGTCAAAATATGACAGTACTGTCATATTTTGTCAAGATAAAAGAATTGCTTGCTTCACGTCATACTGTCAACCATGACATCCATTGCAGAAAACTCATTGACCGATGCCATGCAAACGCGGGCGCTGCCTAGTCGCTTTGTTGACTGGTTGATAGAGCGTGGAGCCGAGATCGACATGCTGCGTAAAGGCGAGCGCACACGCTTTGCACTGAAGTCTGCTGCGGCGCGTTTGCTTGAAGAAAAAGGCTATGACCGATTTTCAACCGGCGATGTGTCGGACTACGCCGAGGTCACGCGCACCGCGTTTTACACCTACTTTCCCAGCAAACAGGCGCTGGTACTGGAGTTGCTGGAAGACTTTCTGAGTTTTCTTCGCCTGTCGCTGCGCCCACAGCAACGCTTGGCTGATCCGGCCAAGGCCGTGCTGCAAGCCAATTTGGCCTATGTGCGCTTCTTCTCAGTTAATGCCCGCGTGATCATGTCGATCCAGCATGTGCGACGTGCCCTCTCGGGAGCCGAGCGGCAACACTTCGACCTCAATGACTGGTGGGCCCGCAAAGTGGCGAATGCCATTTTGCAAAGTGAACCAGCTGAATCTCAACAACGCTCGCGTTTGGCACTAGCGACGGCATATGCGCTGGAGTCTATGGTGGACGGGTTTTTAATCGAGATCTATGTGCGGAAAAATCCTAACCTCCTGGCGCTTAATCTTAGTGAAACAGAAATTGCGCAGCTGCTGTCTGATCTGTGGAATGGAGCTACGGGACGTGAATGTGTCAAACGAGTGGATGTACTGGCTGCACCTGTAAGTTCTAAACGAAGAAAAAACAACGTCAAGGGGTGATAGTAAATGGCGATTTCTTGGCATCATTTGGTGCCCGTCGGACCCAAAAATACTTGACTGGACAAGGCCATGCAACTCAAGTGGTTTGAGGATTTCTTGGCGCTGGCACAGACTCGAAGTTTCAGTCGTGCAGCTGAATTGCGCCATGTCACGCACCCTGCATTTGGCCGACGTATCAAGGCACTGGAGGAGTGGTCTGGTGCGACCCTGATCGAGAGGGGATGTAGCCCAATCAACCTGACGCCCGCTGGCGAGCGCTTGCTTGACGATGCGATCAATTTAGTGCACGGCATTACGCAGGCGCGAGATGCCTTACAAGGTGCGGCTGGTCGTCGCGAGTTGACCGTGACTCTGGCCACCGGCCGTACATTGGCGCGGACCGTGGTGGCAGATTGGCTGGTTCACCTCAAGCCCATCCTGGGTAAGTGGCACGGAGAGTTTCATGTACGAACCCGCTCACTGGTTGAGACATCAGGAATGCTTGAGCGTGGCGAGGTTGATTTCATGTTGACCTACCACCATGCGTTGTTGGCTGTGCAACTCAATGCTCGCCAATACACCCACGTGACATTGACACAAGACCGCCTGGTGCCGGTGACGCGCAGCGACGCACGGGGACAGCGGAGTTTCCAGTTCAATGCCTCGCTAGCGGCACCATACTTGGCCTACGCTCCTTCACTGGCGATGGGGCGACTTGTGGCCGATCACTTGGCCAATCTTCCTCAGGGACCTGACTTGTACCGCATAGTGGAGTGCGATTCGGTGGATGCATTGCTGGAGTACGCGTTGAAAGGCATCGGCGTTGCATGGCTCCCATGGTCACTGGTGGCCACAGCTTGCAAAGAGGGTCGCTTGTCCGTTCTCGGAGATACCAGTTTAGTCATTGCTTTCGAGGTCCGCCTTTATCGCTCAAAACGACGCCTAGGAACATTTGCAGATGAAGTGTGGAAGAAAATTTCCGCTTCTGCTTGAGCACCTGTGAAAAATTTTGCTGTGCCAATAAGGCATGTGAATGTGCCGAGTTGGCACAAGTATATTGATTGAGCTTATCAAAATTGGGGCTCCTGATCCCATCATTCAAAGGAGCTCTCATGATTCCGTTTATCTCTCGCCTGACTGTACTGGGCTGTCTGGCTTGGGCAGTCGCACTGCCCGCCATGGCGCAGCCAGACAACTACCCTTCCAAGCCCATTACTTTAGTGGTGGGTTACCCACCCGGCGGCAGTACGGACCTGACAGGACGTACCTTGGCAGCAGAGTTGTCAAAAATACTGGGCGTGCCGGTAGTGATTGACAATGTGGGCGGTGCCGGTGGTGCCATCGGTGCCCAGAAGGTGCTCAATGCCGCACCCGATGGCTACACGCTGCTATCTGGCGCGAACAACGAAATCGCTATCGCCCGGCTGGTGTCGTCCTCTGTCAAATACCAGACCAGTGACTTCACTCCAATTGGTTTGATTGCGTCGCAACCCATGGTTCTTGTGGCGTCGCAAAAGAGCGGCGTCAAAACTGTCGATCAGTTCATTAGTTTAGTGAAAAGCAACCCCGGCAAGTACAGCTTCGGCAGCTCTGGTGTTGGGACTGCCTTGCATTTGGCTGGTGAAATGACCAATGATCTGGGTGGCATTTCGATGGTGCACGTGCCCTACCGTGGCGTTGCCCCACTGGCCAACGACTTGCTGGGAAATACGATTGACTTTGGTGTCTTTGTCCTGTCGAGTGGTTTGCCACATATCAAGAGTGGCCGCGTGGTTGCGCTTGGGGTGACCGAAGCCAAGCGTTCAGCAGCTGCACCAGACATCGCACCGCTTTCAGACAATTCCAAGCTCAAAGGCCTGGACATCGGTGTCTGGTTCGCCTTGATGGGCCCAGCAAAACTGCCCGAACCTATTGTGGCTAAATTGAAAAAAGCACTCAACGAGTCGCTGCAGTCGCCTGAGCTGCGCAAAAAGTTGGAAGACTCAGGCTCAACCATCGCTGCTCCCAATGTGGATATCAACACGTTCCTCAAGGGCGAAGTCTCCAAATACCAAAAAATTGTGGACTTTGCAAAAATCAAGGAGTGAGCGTGAACGGTCACTTGAAATTTGATCTGGCTTGCCCTGATTTGGGCACATGGCGCAGTGGCAACACTGGCACACCAGGAGTCTGGCAGTTTGACTCCGGCTCGCCAGGGCGACATGTCATGATCAGCGCGCTGCTTCACGGAAATGAATTGTGCGGCGCTTGGGCTCTGCTGGGGTTATTGCGAGCAGGTGTGCGTCCACGAGTCGGCAAACTGAGTTTGGCATTTTGCAATTTGGAAGCATTCGACCGGTTTGATGTCAATTGCCATGATGCGTCCCGCTTTGTCGACGAGGACATGAATCGACAGTGGTCGGCAGAACGTTTGGCGAATGCCAATTCAAGCGAGCGAAAACGTGCAGTCCAATTGCTGCCGTTTATCGAAGAGGTGGACTGGCTACTGGATTTGCATTCAATGCACGAGCCGGGTCTGCCTTTGTTGCTAACCGGTATGCATGCGCGCAACATTGCGCTGGCGCGCGCCCTGGGGGCTCCTGAGTATGTGGTGGTCGATGCTGGCCATCAAGATGGGGTTCGTATGCGTGACTACAGCCGGTTTGGTTTATCGGACGACCAGGCACCGAACACCCGGTCACTGTTGATAGAAAGCGGTTTTCACGGAGAGCAATCAAGCCGCGTTGTGGCGCAAGACCTGTGCGTGCGCTTTCTTGTCGAATCTGGCGCATTGACGAGTGAAGACGCGCAAGCCAGCCTGCCTGGTTGGCGCCAGGCTAATGCAAATCACCAATGGGCACTTCATGTGACCGGAGCGGTTGTTGCCGAAAGTGATCGCTTTAGTTTTACCAAGTCCTTTGACGGGCTTGAGATCGTGGCGAAAGCTGGCACCGTGATCGGTCATCAAGATGGACCAGGATTGGGAGCACTTGTCACCACGCCATATGACAATTGTGTCCTGATCATGCCATCGACTCGGCAGGCTCGGGCAGGGGTAACCGTAGTGCGATTTGCGCGCCGTGAGGCGCTGTGAAATAGCGGCTCATATCGACCTCTCAAACTATGTGAGCGTGAACAGGCGATGACGGCAATAGCGCGGGATGGAAAACCGCAGGAATTGCCGCTTTTGGTTACGAACCTGATCTGCGGGCAATAAAAATTCTGGAGCAAGCGATGACGCGTATTCATAGTCAAAAAGACTTTTTCTCGGGGTTGTTGTTTATCGGCATTGGCCTGTGCTTTGCTATCGGGGCTAACCAATACAAGGTTGGCGATGGTGCTCGCATGGGTCCGGGGTATTTCCCGATGCTATTGGGCTCGTTGCTGGCCATCTTGGGGGCCGCCGTAGTGGTCAAGTCATTGGTTCTTGAACGCCCCGAAGGCGACAAGGTAGGCGCATGGGCCTGGAAGCCGCTGATCTTCGTCATATGTGCGAACTTGGTATTCGGCGTATTACTGGGCGGGTTACCCCGTATTGGCTGGCCGGCTATGGGGCTGATCGTCGCTATTTTTGGGCTGACTCTTGTTGCCAGTCTGGCCGGTGAGTCGTTCAAATTGAGGGAGTCGCTGATCCTTGCCGCCATCCTCGCGGCGGGGAGTTATCTGGCTTTTGTCGTTCTGCTCAAACTCCAGTTTCCGGTTTGGCCCAAATTTCTTGCCGGATGAAAAGCACTCTATGACTGATTTGTTCAACCACTTGGCACTAGGTTTTGGCGTGGCATTCACGTTTCAGAATCTGATCTATGCATTTATCGGATGCCTGCTAGGCACTTTGATCGGGGTTCTTCCCGGTATTGGACCAGTGGCCACCATTGCCATGCTGTTGCCTGCTACCTACGCACTGCCGCCAGTTGCGGCACTCATCATGCTGGCCGGTATTTACTATGGGGCCCAGTACGGCGGCTCCACTACCGCTATTTTGGTAAACCTGCCGGGCGAGTCGTCGTCGGTGGTGACTGTTATCGATGGCTACCAGATGGCGCGTAACGGTCGGGCTGGACCGGCACTGGCGGCTGCGGGTTTAGGCTCGTTCTTTGCGGGGTGTGTCGGTACATTGGTGTTAGCCGCTTTTGCCGTACCGCTCACTGAAGTGGCCTTTTTGTTTGGACCAGCAGAATATTTTTCACTCATGATTCTGGGACTGATTGGCGCGGTGGTGCTGGCTAGTGGTTCGCTACTCAAGGCGATTGCCATGATCGTTCTGGGGCTATTGTTGGGCCTGGTGGGTACCGATGTGAATTCGGGCGTTGCTCGATTTGCTTTTGATATCCCGGAACTGACTGACGGGATTGGGTTCATCACCATTGCCATGGGTGTTTTCGGCTATGGTGAAATCATTTCGAATCTGTCAGTCAAAGAGGTTCACCGGGAGGTCTTTACTGGTAAGGTGCATGGGTTGATGCCGTCCAAGGAGGATTTTAGGAACATGATTCCTGCGGTGCTGCGCGGAACCACCATTGGCTCGGTGTTGGGGATTTTGCCCGGCGGTGGCGCGCTGTTGGCCTCCTTTGCTGCTTACACCATCGAGAAAAAGACAAAGCTCAGACCGGGTGAAGTACCGTTTGGGCGAGGCAATATTCGAGGTGTAGCGGCGCCCGAGTCTGCGAACAACGCTGGTTCACAAACCTCGTTTATTCCGCTATTGACCCTCGGCATTCCTCCAAACGCAGTGATGGCGCTCATGGTGGGGGCAATGACCATCCACAACATTCAGCCCGGCCCGCAGGTCATGACCAGTAACCCCGAGTTGTTCTGGGGGTTGATCGCATCCATGTGGATCGGCAATTTAATGCTGGTGATTTTGAACTTGCCACTGATTGGGATCTGGGTCAAATTTTTGACAGTACCGTACCGATGGATGTTTCCTGCCATTGTGCTGTTTTGTGCCATTGGGGTCTATTCCACCAATAACAACACCTTTGACATCTGGATGGTTGGCGCCTTTGGTGTGGCGGGATATGTGTTTATTAAATTGGGCATGGAGCCTGCCCCCCTTTTACTGGGCTTCATTCTGGGGCCCATGATGGAAGAGAACCTGCGCCGCGCATTGTTGCTTTCGCGCGGAGACGCGAGCGTGTTTGTGACTCGACCGCTGTCTGCATGTTTGTTGGTGGCGGCATTTGTGCTGGTAACAGTTGTGATGCTCCCCACAATCAAGAAAAAACGTGAGGAGGCGTTTGTCGAAGAGTAGATTTTTGGGTCATGCGCAAGAATTGGCCGTTCACAGCTTGCCCAAAGTGAGCCAATGGGATCGGGTGAAAAAATTCGAGGT
>JBIJDQ010000116.1:0-6838 GCA_044344025.1 Rhodoferax sp. | reverse complement strand
TCGCGCAGTGCCAGTTGGGCCAGCAGCAGCGCATCCGCAGAGCCCGTGGGGCGGGGCAGGGTGTAGCGTTTGCCGGGGGTGAGTTTGGGTAAGTCCATGACGGTGCAGGCAGTGAGCAAGCTGATAGAGCAGGGCAAAAACGCCAAAACCCTGCGCAAAGTTTGGCAGGGTGTGTTGGGCTGGATTCTAGAATGCTGCTCACACCATGACCGAATTCACCGACATTACCCTCACACCCGCTGCCACGCCCCGTTGCTGGGCGCTTGTTCCTTGCGCCGGCTCGGGGTCGCGTGCTGGCGCAGCTGGCCCGAAGCAGTACCAGCCCATCGCCGGGAAACCCATGGTAATGCACACCCTGGCCGCGTTTTCCGAGGTGCCGCGCATTGACCAGACGCTGGTGGTGGTGTCTGCCGATGACAGTTTTTTCAAAACCCCGGACGCGCTTAATGGGGTGTTTTTGATAGCGCCTTGCGGCGGTTCTACAAGGGCCTCAAGCGTTTTTAATGGTTTAAGCGTATTGTTGACCGAAGGGGCTGCGGCGCACGATTGGGTGCTGGTGCATGATGCCGCCCGCTGCCTGATTACCCCTGCACAAATCAACCAGTTGCTGGATGCCTGTCTGGAGGACGAAGTGGGTGGCCTGCTGGCTTTGCCGCTGCCCGATACCCTGAAAACAGCCCACGCTGGCCGGGTGGCGGCCACCTTGCCCCGTGCAGACAAATGGCTGGCCCAGACCCCCCAAATGTTTCGCATTGGCAGCTTGCTTGATGCGCTTGAGCTGGCGGGTGATGCGGTGACCGATGAGTCCAGCGCGATTGAGGCTATGGGCCTGAGCCCGAAGCTGGTGGTCGGCAGCGCACAAAACTTCAAGGTGACTTACCCGGAAGATTTTGCGCTGGCGCAGGCGGTGCTGGGTTCAAGGCCGAACTGCGGTTCTCAAAGCGGAATGTTGCGTGGTTCTGACGACACGGTGAAACCATGCGCCTGACATCTGCACAAATTGCAGCCATCCGCACCAGTGTCGCCCGGCTGGCAGGTGCAGCAGCGCGAGTTTGGTTGTTTGGTTCACGTGTGCATGACGATACACGGGGTGGCGACGTGGACTTGTTGCTGGAGTTGGACTTGCCCGTCACTGAGCCCGCACAGCTTTCGGCGCGACTGGCCGCGCAAGTCTCACGCGCAATGTATGGCCGCAAAGTAGATGTGCTGATCAAGGCACCCAACTTGCTGCATTTGCCCATTCACACCATAGCCCTCTCCGAAGGTATTCGTTTATGAAAATCACCCCGGCTCAAAGGGCGCGACTTGAATTTTTGGCGCGTGTGACAGACAAGGCGTGCCAGCATTTGCTGGATACCGATGGCCGCTTGTTTGGAAACTTGTTCACCATTGAAGACGCTCAAAAAATAGACACGGACCCCATTCTGGCTGAGCGGCTGGATGCGTTTGTGTCGCGTTTTGGACGTTTACAGGACACAGTGGGCGACAAATTGCTGCCTGCCTTGTTGTCAGCGTTGGCGGAGAAAACCGGCCCGGCCATTGACAACTTGGACAAGTGCGAGAAATTTGGCTTCATTGAGTCAGCTGACGGCTGGATGGAAATGCGTCGTCTGCGAAACCAAATGGTGCATGAGTACATTGAAGATTTGGCTGTGTTAACCAGTGCGTTGCGCACTGGTCATGCGTTTGTCCCAACCTTGGTGCTAGCAGCAAGGCGCTGCGTGACAGAAGCACAACGCTTGCTCGCTGTTTAGGTGCCAAGGGTATGCAGGCTGACTTGGCCCGGAATCAAAACCCTTGTGCAGTTTTGCCAATCACAATCATCAGGTTTAACCTATGAATTTCAGAATCGGTGAAGGCTGGGACGTTCACGCGCTGGTCGAAGGGCGGAAGCTTATTTTGGGTGGTGTGGAAGTGCCGTATCACCTTGGCCTGCTGGGTCACTCGGACGCTGATGTGCTGTTGCACGCCATCACCGATGCGCTCTTGGGCGCTGCCGCGTTGGGTGACATCGGCACCCATTTTCCGGACACCGACGCCCGTTTCAAAGGCGCAAATTCCAGTGTGTTGCTGGCCGAAGCCGCGCGCCGGGTGCGTGAAAAAGGTTTTGAGATTGGCAATGTGGACAGCACCATCATTGCCCAGGCACCCAAGCTAGCGCCCCACATGCCCGCCATTCGTGCCAAGCTGGCGCACACATTGGGCCTTGAACCTGATCAGGTCAATGTCAAGGCCAAAACGGCTGAAAAAATGGGGCCTGTGGGCCTGGGACAGGCCATGGAAGCGCGGGCGGTGGTGCTTTTGCAGAAAATATGAGTCAAATTGGCCCCTGGTGCAATGACAGCGGGCATTAATAGCTACTATTTTAATAGTGTGTAAAGGGGAATATCGTGGGTCTGTGCCAAGTCATCAAGCGCTTGTCGACTGAGTTTGGCGACAAATTCAGCAAGCGCCTGCTGGGTACCGGCCTGCATCATCATGGCATAACCGGTCCAGGGCAGGCCTGCCACGGCGCACAGTGCTTTGGCAAAGTGGGGCTCCAGCGCGGCCAGCGCCACTCGGCCATCCTGACACGGGTACACGCGGTAACCCGCATGGCCACCACCAATCATGGTGCCGGGCAGGGTCAGGCCCCAGGTTCGCGGCAGTGCCAGGTGGGCGGCGGCTTCTGACAGCGCCACTTCAAAATAGCGGCCGGTTCCCTTTTGGCGCTGTAGCAACACGGCTTGCAGCACGGCTTCTGTGGCCATCAGTGCGCCGGCCATGTCGGCATAAAGCGTGGCGGGCAAGTTAAGGCCCGTGACCAAGTCGTTTTCAGCCATGTAAGTCAGGTCGTGGCCGGGTTCTTCCGCACGCGCACCCGGTGCGCCCACAATTGCCACCAGGCTCAACTGCGGGTGTTGCGCATGCAAGTCTTTCCAAGCCAAGCCCAGTTTGGTCAGCGCGCTGGGGCGAAACGAGGTCAGCAGCACATCGGTTTTGGCAAGTTGGCGTTGCAGGTTTTTCTGGCCCTCGGGTGTTTTCAAATCCACCGCGCGGACTCGAATGCCAGGGTGCAGTGCGTCATAGGCGTGGCGGCTGTAAGCGCTCATCGGGTCACCGGTGACATTTGTCGACGCACAGGCGGCCGCTGGTGGCTCAAACTTGGTGCAGGTGGCACCCATCTGACGCAGCCGCAACAGCGCAGCGGGGCCGGGCAAGTTCAGGCTCAGGCTCAAAATGCGAGTGCCCTTGAGTGTCTGAGCGGGTTTTTGTGCGGCAAAGGTCATGGTGAAATCCGGTTGAAATGTGACACTGTGGTGAAGCTGCAGCCGCTTCATGGGTATTGTGCAGGATGCCAACCCACAGGGGGGCACGGGTAGAATCGGGGGCGAACAAGATCATTTTGTCTTGTGATTTTTAACTTCTTCACATTGACCCCGCCCGCATGCCGGGGCATTCAGAAGAGGGCAAATGGCTCAAGGATTTTCATGAAACGTGTGGATGATTTTCGCCTGAAGTTCGGTCAAAAAGAAATTGTGCCGATCATGATTGGCGGCATGGGTGTTGATATTTCAACCGCAGAGTTGGCACTCGAAGCGGCCCGCTTGGGGGGCATTGGCCACATTTCAGATGCTATGGTCAACGATGTGTCTGACCGCCGGTTCGACACCAGTTTTGTCAAGGACAAAACCAAGTTTTACAAACACAACATTAACAACGCCGACAAATCCGGGGTCAAGTTTGACCTGGACATTTTGGCCGAGGCGACCCGCCGCCACATCGGCGCCACCATGGAGGCCAAAAAGGGTGACGGGCTGATTTTTGTCAACTGCATGGAAAAGCTCACCATGAACGGCCCGCGTGAGACCTTGCAAGTGCGCATGGCCTCGGCACTGGACGCGGGCATTGACGGCATCACCATGAGTGCCGGACTGCATTTAGGCTCATTTGGTCTGATTGCCGATCACCCGCGTTTTCGGGATGCCAAGTTGGGCATCATCGTGTCCAGCGTGCGGGCGCTGCAACTGTTTTTGCGGAAAAACGCACGCCTGAACCGTTTGCCGGATTTTGTGATTGTGGAAGGGCCGCTTGCAGGTGGTCACCTCGGTTTTGGTCTGGACTGGGCGCAGTACGACCTGGCCACCATCATTGCCGAAGTCATCAAGTATGTGAAAGAGGAGCAGCTCAACATTCCGGTGATTGCCGCTGGTGGCATCTTTACCGGCAGTGATGCGGTGTCTTTTCTTGAAACCGGCTCGGCTGCCGTACAGGTGGCGACCCGCTTTACCGTGGCCAATGAATGTGGCTTGCCAGACCATGTCAAGCAAGACTATTTCCGGGCCAGTGAGTCCGACATTGAGGTCAACACCATTTCCCCCACCGGCTACCCGATGCGTATGCTCAAGGGTTCACCGGCCATTGGTGACGGCATTCGCCCCAATTGCGAGTCTTATGGCTACCTGCTGGATGGCAATGGCAACTGCGCCTACATCACCGCCTACAACCGCGAGTTGCTGATTCACCCGGATGGCAAAAACATCAAGGTTATGGACAAGACCTGCCTGTGCACCCAGATGCGCAACTTCAAGTTGTGGACCTGTGGGCACTACACCTACCGCCTGAAAGACACCACGCGGCGCAATGCCGACGGCACTTACCAGACCCTGAGCGCCGAGCACATCTTCAACGACTACCAGTTCAGCGTGGACAACCAGGTGGCATTGCCCGCCTGACTGACCTCCTAAACGAAGCCCCGGTCGCTCGCGCGCGATGCGGGGCTTTTTAACGCGCTGCTGACCAGCTGAATTAAAACTGAATGCCTGCCGGGTTGTCGGTGCTGCGTTTGGGTGCTACCGGCACCTCAGCAGGGCGAGGCGCTTGGGGTGCGGGCTTGTCCTGTGCCACGGCGGGTTGTTCTGGCACAACCAAAGGTGTCGCAGCAGGTGCCCGGTAACTGGCGGGCAACTTGGACGTTTCCGGGTAGGCTGCAGCGGTCAGGTACTGCGTCCATTCCTGCTCTGAAAACCCTTGAATTTGCTGGCTACCAATGGTTAAAAAAGGCAACGACGTGTTGCCGCTTAAGGTTTGCAGAGCTTGTGCATCTTCTGCCGAGGACACTGTTTTTTCAGCAAAAGGCACGCCCCGCTTGCGCAGCAGCAAGCGCCCTTGATCACACGGAGCGCAGTTGCTCGCGGTGTACAGGGTGACCGGAAACTGGTTGACCACACGCCGGAGTTCAAAAGGAAGTGCCACACCACTGGCGCTGGGTGCGGTTGTTGGAATGTCTGGCGCAGACCCTTTGGCGGCAGGTACCGCAGACAACGACGGTTTGTCTGAAAACGTGACGCGCCCATCCGGGCCAACAATGCGGTACACGCTTTGGGCCTGCAACCCGCTTGCCGTCAGTGCCATCACGCTGATCATGGCGCAGGCTAAAGCCAATTGGCGCACACCGGGTATTTTGGGCCGGGCGCTGTGGCAAGGAGCACGTTGTAACAAGCGTGGCACGCGCATGGGGTTTCTCCTCAGGCTGTCTGGGCCATGCCCTGATGGCGCAAAAGGGCATCCAACGAGGGCTCGCGGCCACGGAAGGCTTTGAAAGACTCAATGGCCGGACGGCTGCCGCCTGTTTCAAGAACGGCCTGGCGGAACTTTCTTCCAGTGTCAGTATTGGGTAAACCGTCATGGCCGACAGTTTCTTCAAAAGCAGCATAGGCATCGCTGCTAAGCACTTCGGCCCATTTGTAGCTGTAGTACCCGGCGGCATAACCGCCAGCAAAAATATGACTGAAGGTGTGGGCAGTTCGGGAAAAAGTGGGTGGTTGCAGCACGGCCACCTCGTCACGCACCTGTTGCAGCAATGGCATCAGGTCTTGCGCCGGGTCATGCGCAGTGTGCAGCAGCATGTCAAACAGGGAGAACTCAATTTGACGCAGCGTTTGCATGCCGCTTTGGAAGTTTTTGGCAGCCAGCATTTTGTCAAACAGGGCACGGGGCAGGGGGGCATCGCTATCAACATGGGCGGTCATGGCTTTGAGCACATCCCATTCCCAACAAAAGTTTTCCATGAACTGGCTGGGCAACTCGACCGCATCCCACTCCACACCGCTGATGCCTGACACGTCGCGCTCGTTGACCTGAGTGAGCATGTGTTGCAGCCCGTGGCCAAACTCATGAAACAGAGTGGTCACATCGTCGTGAGTCAGCAGGGCAGGCTTGCCATTCACGCCGCTGGCGAAGTTGCACACCAGATGCGCCACCGGGGTTTGCAACTGTTGGGTGTCTGGGCGCAACCAGCGTCCACGCACGTCGTCCATCCAGGCTCCGCCGCGTTTGCCGCTGCGGGCACCGGGGTCAAGGTAAAACTGGCCCAACAACTCGGACGCACCCGAGGCTTGTGCACGCTCAATGCGGAAAAAGCGCACCGACTCATGCCACACCGGGGCATGGTCTTCCCGAATCGACACCTCAAACAAGGTCTCGACGATCTTGAACAGACCGGCCAGCACCGTTGGCAAAGGGAAGTATTGCTTGACTTCCTGCTCGTTGAAGGCGTAGCGCGCTTCCTTGAGTTTTTCACTCACGTACGGCCAGTCCCAAGCCTGTGGGTCAGTCAGCCCGAGGTGTTCGGCGGCAAATGCACGCAAATCAGCCAGGTCTTTTTCCGCAAAGGGATGCGCTTTGGCGGCCAGGTCACGCAAAAAGTCCACCACTTGTTGGGGCGAGTCGGCCATTTTGGGTGCCACCGACAGCGCTCCGAAATTGGGGTAACCAAGCAGCTTGGCCTCTTCAAGGCGCAGGGCCAGCATTTCGCTGATGATGCTTGAGTTGTCAAACCGGGTGCTGTCGCCTTCGG
>JBIJDQ010000115.1:0-6858 GCA_044344025.1 Rhodoferax sp. | reverse complement strand
CATCACCGACTTCGGCGTGTTCGTCGGTCTGGCTGCTGGCATTGACGGCCTGGTACACCTGTCTGACCTGTCCTGGAACGAGCCTGGCGAAGCCGCTGTGCGCGAGTACAAAAAGGGCCAGGAAGTGGAAGCACTCGTGTTGGCTGTGGATGTGGACCGCGAGCGCATCTCCCTGGGTATCAAACAACTTGATTCCGACCCGTTCACCACCTTCTCGTCGATCAACGACAAGGGTTCTGTGGTCACTGGCAAGGTCAAGACCGTGGATGCCAAGGGCGCTGAAATCGACCTGGGCGAAGACGTGTTGGGTTACTTGCGCGCCTCAGAAATCAGCCGTGACCGCGTGGAAGATGCCCGCAACGTGCTCAAGGAAGGCGACGAAATCACTGCTGTGGTGGTCAATGTGGATCGCAAGACCCGCAACATCCAGTTGTCGATCAAAGCCAAGGACGCAGCTGACCAGAACGAAGCCATGGCAACGCTCAGCCAGCAATCCGCCCGCGAAAACGCCGGTACCACCAGCCTGGGTGCGTTGCTGCGCGCCAAGTTGGACCACAACAACTAATCTGTTGTTGCCAAACTGAATTGACGACCGGTTGCCCTGCGCACCGGTCGTTTTTTCTTTCAAATCAGTTGGGGACAGAGCTAAAAGTCTGTCCCACAAAGGTATTAGTTTTATGACCCGCTCTGATCTCATTGAAGAACTTGCTGCCCGGTTTGCCCAGCTCACCCAGCGTGATGCCGAATTTGCCGTCAAAGCCATCCTGGATGCCATGAACGATGCCTTGGTGCGCGGACACCGCATTGAAATTCGCGGTTTTGGCAGTTTTTCAGTGAACTACCGCCAACCCCGCATGGGACGCAACCCACGCAGTGGCGAGAGTGTGGCCATACCTGAAAAGCGTGTACCGCATTTCAAGCCCGGAAAGGCCTTGCGGCAGTCCGTTGACTTGCGGACTGATGAGCTGGTGAAATCAACGAAGGGCTAGGCCCAATATGGGCAAAATCTTCAGACCAAGTGTCAGAAAACAACGTTTGAAAATGGTTAAAAATGTCTATTGACAAACGTTAACTTGACGCATACGATCAGCCGAGATGAATATGTTCACATTAGGGGTAAATTATGAAAACTAACAAAATTCTTGCAGCAATAGTGATTGCAACGGCAGGCATCTCAAGCAGCTTTGCGGCAACAACCAATGAGACTTTTGCGAGCCTGACGAACGGCGTGACATTTGGCAAGGGCACGGTTTATGGCCCAAGCCTGCTCGTCGGTTCTTTCACTAACAACTATACATTTGTAGCGCCTACAAGTCAGTCGTTTTCCTTCTACGCATCGACTTTTCAAGATACTTCTTTTAGCGCCACCCTTTTTCCAACCAGTCTACCGGCTACCGCACAGGCTTTGACGGCTGGCGGTACGGGAACGTACGCTTGGGATGAAAAGACAGTGACGGGTGCTTTCGCGCTGGTTGCTGGCACTCAGTACACTTTGTCAATAACAGGCGTAGCGGCAGCGCCTACGAACTATTGGGGTAGCATTTCAGTGCCAACGCCGGTAGCGTCAGTCCCTGAACCCGAAACCTACGCCATGTTGCTGGCGGGCCTGGGTGTGATCGGCGCTATTGCTCGTCGGCGCAAAGCTGCAGTAGCTGTAGCCTAAATCACTGCGTTTTTTTACCTCTAAAAAAAGGGATTGCGTTGCAATCCCTTTTTTTTGGAAAACTGACTTTCTAGCAAAACGGTCAAACATTCTCTTCATGAAGGTGCAAACCCGTTTCGCCTTACGAACCGCATTCTTGCTGTGTATCTGCACAAGCGCGGCACACTCGGAAGATTCACACCTCAAGCTCAAGGCTGAAACCTCATTGTCTTATGACAACAACTTGTTCAGACTGTCGTCTGGTACAGACCCGATGCTCACCATTGGAAAGTCAAGTGCGTCTGAGCAAATAGGTGTCACAAGTCTGAGTTTGACCTTCAGCACCGCGATGAGTTTGCAACGCCTTGAACTGGCCGTGGCACTGGTGGACTACCGGTACAGCAGCTTTGACTACCTCAATTACACGTCATACAACTACAACGCCGCCCTGCGTTGGGGTTTGACACCCTCTTTGCACGGCAGCATCAACAGCGAGCGCAAGGAAACGGCAAACAGTTTTTCCGACTACTTTGGGCTAAAACAAAGCAACCTTCGCACTGAGACAACAAACCGCCTGGACGCGGTGTATGAAATTGACGGGCCTTGGCGAATCTCAGCGGGTGTATCGCACTACAGCCAAAACAACCAACAAGCGCTGGTTGCAGGTGGCGACTACACCACCACTTCATTAGAAGCCGGTATTGGCTACGTTTTTGGTACCGGTAGCAGTGTCACATTCATGCAAAAGTCAGCCAAGGGACAGTATCTAAACCGTGTACTGGCGGCTGGCAGCACGTTCGATAGCCATTTTGACCAAGCCACCAGTGACGTGCGCGTGCATTGGGTCATGTCAAACAACAGCACCGCAGACTTCTACCTGAGCTATCTCAACCAGGCCCACCCCAATGTCCCAGAGCGCGATTTCGCCGGTTTGAACTCAGGCGCTAGCCTCAACTGGCTGCTGACCGGCAAGTCATCCTTGTCCCTGGCACAGTCACGTGAATTCGCCGCTTACGCCGCAAACAATGCCAACTACAGCCAGACAGATCGCTTGTCGCTGGGACCCACTTGGCAGATGAGCCCAAAATCAGTGGTCAGGCTCCGCCAGGAATGGGCTCGAATCGTTTACCTGGGTACGCCCAGCCCATCGGTTTCACCAAGTCAGCGCAGCGACTCCACCCGTGACACTGCCTTGTCCTATTATTGGCAACCCGATCAAAAACTTAGTTTTAGTGCCGCGCTACAAAACGCCACCAGGGCTTCCAATCAAACTGGCTTAGACTACAACAGTAAGCAGCTTTCCTTTTCTGCACAATACAGCTATTAGGCCCGCACATCATGACGATTAAATTTCGCAAAACCGCTCTTTTGCTGGTAGTTTTGGCCAGTTTCGCTGGCTTGTCGGCCTGTGGCAAAAAAGATGGCAACGCACCCGCCACCCAAGTGGCTGCAAAAGTGGGCTCTGAGGAACTTTCCGTCCATCAGATCAACCAGGTCTTAAGTCGCACCAACACGGCCGGTGCTGCGCCAGAAGCGGTTCAAGCCATGAGCCGCGAAGTACTTGAAAAACTGATTGACCAACAGTTGGCAGTGAGCAAAGCGGTTGACACCAAGCTTGACCGCTCACCCGAAACAGTAGCCGCCATTGAGGCCGCCCGGCGCGAGATATTGGCACGCGCATACCTGCAAAAAGTTGCTGGAGCCCTGCCGAAGCCGAGTGCGGAAGAAAGCCAAAAATATTACGCCGAGCATCCTCAGCTGTTCTCTCAGCGGCGAATTTTCAACATCCAGGAAATCCTCGTACCCGCATCACCAGGCTTGGCTGAACAACTGCGAGGTATGGCTGCGTCTGGCAAATCAATAGAAGAAGTTGCCGCGTTGCTCAAAGCCAAAAACTTGAAGTTCAATGGTGGCAGTGCCAGCAGGCCTGCAGAGCAAATACCACTGGAACTCCTCACCAAAGTCCATGCACTTAAAGACGGACAAAGCATGGTACTAGAGGCACCGCAAGCCATCACCTATCTGCGCCTGGCATCTTCACAGTCCGCACCCATCGACCAAGCAACCGCGTTGCCGCGAATTGACCAGTTTCTTACCAACCAGCGCGCCAGTGAAGCCATAGCCGCGGACATGAAACAGCTCAGGGCAAGCACCACCATTACCTACATGGGGGAATTTGCCAAACCAGTCGCAGTTGCTGCTGCTGTGGCCTCTTCAGCTGCAGAAAAAACCAGTAAATCTGAAACAAATCCACCTGTAGTACCCGTCGATAAAGCGCAGAGTGCTATCGAAAAAGGTGTAGCTGGACTTAAATAAGATGTGCTTTATTCTGCGCATGGCAAAACAATTTCTGCATCTGTTGAGTCTGTTGACCGTTGCAACCCTGCTGCTTTCGGCGTCCGTGGTGAGTGCGCAGGGTACGCCTGACTACCCGTTGGGCGCGGGGGATGCATTGAAAATTCAGGTGTTTCAAAACCCTGACCTGACCATAGAAACACGGGTGTCTGAAAACGGCTCTATCACCTACCCGCTTTTGGGCGCGGTTGACTTGGGTGGCTTGTCCATTGCCGCTGCCGAGAAGAAGATCAGCGAAGGCTTGCAAAAAGGTGGTTTTATTCAAAACCCCCAAGTCAACATCGTTTTGATACAAATACGGGGTAATCAGGTTTCTGTCTTGGGGCAAGTGTCGCGCCCAGGGCGCTTTCCCCTGGAAACGGCCAATACCCGTTTAACCGACATGCTCGCCAATGCGGGTGGTGCCACACCGGGGGGCGACGATGTGGTCATCATCACGGGCGCAAGGGAAGGAAAACCCTTTCGTAAATTCATCGATATTCCTGCCATTTTTTTGAATGGCAAAACGCAAGAAGACATCTTGCTGCAAGGCGGTGACAGTATTTATGTTCACCGCGCACCCATGTTCTATATTTATGGTGAAGCCCAGCGCCCGGGCGCTTTCCGTGTTGAACGCAACATGACGGTGATGCAGGCCCTTGCGCAAGGCGGTGGCCCTACCGCCCGTGGCAGTGAAAAACGGCTGCGCTTGCATCGCAAATTAGCCAATGGAAAGATTCAACAGATCGAACCCGGCCTGACTGACCTGGTGCAAGCTGACGATGTCATCTACATCAAAGAAAGCCTGTTTTGAAGCGATCAGGTAAGCCATGACACTGCAACAGTTTTTGCTCATTCTGCGGGCCCGCTACAGGGTGGCGCTGCTGGCGTTATTGGTCACAGTGGCAACCACAGTCATCGTCAGCCTGGTATTGCCCAAACAATTCACCACTGGCGCGGCTGTGGTCATTGATGTCAAGGCGCCCGACATGGTCAGTGGCATGATCCTGCAAGGCATGATGGCACCGGGCTACATGGCAACCCAAGTGGACATCATCAACAGCGACCGCGTTGCCAGGGCAGTTGTCAAACTGTTAAAAATGGACCAAAGCCCAGCGATTCAGCAACAGTGGCGAGAAGCCACCAAGGGTGAAGGGCAATTGCTGGATTGGCTGGCCACCCTGTTGCAAAAAAACTTGGATGTAAAACCAGCGCGCGAAAGCACGGTGATCAACATCAACTACACCGCGACTGACCCTGACTTTGCCGCCGCTGTTGCCAATGCGTTTGCCCAAGCCTACATCAACGTCAACCTTGATTTGCAAGTGGCACCCGCACGCCAATATGCCTCGTTTTTTGAAGAACAAACCAAAGCTGCACGCAGCAAGCTTGAAAAAACACAGCAGGCATTGTCAGACTACCAGCAAAAACACGGCATCACGTCAACGGATGAACGACTGGACTTTGAAACCGCCAAATTGAACGAGACCTCCAGTCAACTTACCGGCATCCAAGGGCAAACCACCGACAGCCAAAGCAAGCGCATTAACGCCAAGGCAGATACTGTGGCCGAGGTTATGCAAAGCCCGTTGATCAATGGGTTAAAGGCTGACATTGCACGACTTGAAGCCAAGTTGATTGAGAGCAATGTCAATTTAGGCAAAAACCACCCACAAACCCAACGGGCCGAGGCCGAGTTGGCCAGCCTTAAGACTCAGCTTGATGCTGAAACCAGAAAAATCACCACATCAATAGAAACCACCTACCAAATTGGCCGATCGCGTGAGAAGCAGTTGGTGGATTCACTTGAGAAACAAAAAAAACGTGTGCTACTTCTTAACAAACAACGGGATGAACTTAACGTGCTGCGGCGCGACATTGAGTCGGCTCAGAGGTCTTTTGAGTTGGTCAGCCAACGTGCCTCTCAAACCGACATTGCCAGCCAAACCAATCAAACCAATATTGCGGTGTTAAACCCTGCGTTTGTACCTACACAACCCTCAAACCCCCGCGTATTTCTGAATATTTTGGTGTCCATCTTCTTGGGCACCCTTCTAGGCGTTGGTTTGGCGCTGATGTTGGAATTGAAAGACCGCAAGGTGCGCTCAACACAAGACTTGTTCGAAGCGCTTGACCTACCCGTATTGGGGTCAATAGGCTCGGCAACTAGCCTGTTGCAGAATAAAAAAGCGCGCGCATGACCACTGGCGTTACAGTCCCTCACTCGCCAGTGTTCAGCGCGAGCCGCTCGATTGGCGACATTTTGGTGGCTACGGGCCGCCTGAGCGAGCAAAACGCCGCGCGCATTCTTGAATACCAAAAAGCCAATAACTTGCAGTTTGGCGATGCCGCTTTGGCGCTGAAACTCCTGACCAAGGAAGACATCGACTTTGCACTTAGCCAGCAGTATGACTATTCGTATTTAAGCGCGGCCAATACCAGCTTAAGCCCTGCCCTGCTGGCGGCCTACCAACCGTTCAGCGTTATCAGCGAGAACATGCGTGCCTTGCGCAGCCAACTGATGCTGCGTTGGCTCAATAAAGCGCCCAATAACAAAGCGCTTGCCATTGTCAGTCCAGAAAAAAATGATGGCCGCAGCTTTGTTGCGGGCAACCTTGCCATTGTGTTTGCCCAGCAGGGTCAACGCACCCTGCTTATTGACGGGGACTTGCGCTCTGAATCTGATCAAGGCCAGCAGACACTGTTCAAGCTAAGCCGCAGCTCGGGCTTATCTGGTATTTTGGCTAACCGCGCCGGGTTGGAAGTGGCGCAGTTGGTTCCGGGGCTACCCAACTTGGCCATACTCACCGCCGGTGCTGTGCCCCCAAACCCACAAGAACTTTTGGGCCGTTTGGCCTTCAGTAACTTACTTGAAATTGCCA
>JBIJDQ010000114.1:0-6927 GCA_044344025.1 Rhodoferax sp. | reverse complement strand
GTGCCGACGGTGTCTGGCAACAACATGCGGTTCAACCAGCTGTGGATGATGCCGTCACCTGGACGCAAAGGTACTCCGCCACGGGTGCTTATGAAGTCTGGCAACTCGTGGTGCATCTTCACATCCACGGGTTTCGGATAAGCCGCGGTGTGACAGAAAGACTGCATCACAAGATCGGCGCTGAAACCCAGACATGCCAAGTCTTTTAACTCGTCACGGGTCATGGGTCCAGTGGTGTCTTGTGAACCCACGCTGGTCATTTTGGGCTCGCAATAGGTGCCAGGACGGACGCCCTGGCCTTCTGCCAAACCGCAAGCGCGACCGACCATTTTTTGCGCCAACGAGAAACCTTTTTTGGTGTCCACCGGGTTTTGCGGCAAGCGGAACAAGGTGCTCACTGGCAAGCCCAAGGCTTCACGTGCTTTTGCAGTCAGGCCACGGCCAATGATCAGGGGAATGCGACCACCGGCGCGCACTTCGTCAAACAGCACATCACTCTTGACGGTGAACTCTGCAATGACTTTGCCGTCTTTCAGTGCTTTGCCTTCATAAGGGCGCAGTTCGACCACATCGCCCATGTTCATTTGAGCCACATCCAACTCAATCGGCAGAGCGCCTGAGTCTTCCATTGTGTTGTAAAAAATTGGAGCGATTTTGCTGCCCAGACAGACACCGCCAAACCGCTTGTTCGGTACAAACGGAATGTCTTCACCCGTGAACCACAAGACCGAGTTGGTAGCCGATTTACGAGAAGAACCAGTGCCCACCACATCACCCACATAGGCAACCAAATTGCCTTTGGCCTTGAGCTCGTCGAAAAACTTGACCGGACCACGCTTGCCATCTACCTCAGGAACAATACCGGGGCGGGCATTTTTGTGCATAGCCAGCGCATGCATGGGAATGTCAGGACGGCTGAAGGCATCAGGTGCGGGGGACAAGTCGTCGGTGTTGATTTCACCTTCAACCTTGAATACGGTTAACGTGATTGACGCTGGCACCTCAGGGCGTGAAGTGAACCACTCTGCATCCGCCCAGCTTTGCAGCACGGCTTTGGCTTGCAAGTTGCCCTGGTCCGCCTTTTCCTTGACATCATGGAATTGGTCGAACATCAACAAAGTTTTCTTCAACCCATTGGCGGCGACCTCGGCCACCACAGCATCGTCAAGCAAATCGACCAAGGGGCTTATGTTGTAGCCGCCCAGCATCGTACCCAGCAATTGAGTGGCTTTTTCACGAGAGATCAACGCACATTTCTCAGTGCCATGGGCCACGGCAGCCAGGTAGCTGGCTTTGACCTTTGCAGCATCATCCACACCTGCAGGCACGCGATGCGTGATCAGGTCAACCAGGGTGGCCTCCTCACCCTGAGGTGGGTTTTTAAGCAATTCGATTAACTCACCGGTCTGTTTGGCAGACAAGGGGAGAGGCGGGATGCCGAGGGTGGCGCGCTCGGCGACATGGGCACGGTAGGCTTGCAACATGGTGATTTCCTTCTGAATAAATGCTTCTGGCGGTTACAAAATATGCAGTGAATGCAATCTATTGAATAGCATTCACTGACGACGAATTTACTGACAAAACAGGTGGCCTAGCCACTAAGGGGGCATCAAGCAGGCTTGGCGGTGGGCTTTGTTCCATTGCCAATGCCACGGCAACCTGTGCGGGTGACATACAGGCATCAGCCAAACGAGAGCCCAGCTTCTGATTCATCAACATGGACTTGTTGGACAATTGCAGCCAAACAGCACCCGCCTTGGTGTCTTCTAGGCGAATCGCACCAGTGCTGGTCACAACTGGCACCATGCGAAAACGAAACTTCTTCCCCTGAAGGTCAAAGTAGCCGGGCATTTTTGAATCAGCAACCACGGACACCGACGTGCCCAATTCGCATTGCACCAGCCCAACCTCGACACGCTGGGCGATGGCCAACTCATCTGGTGTCAATGCAGCTTCTGCAGCCCGAATCCCGCTGGCCATTTGGCTCGCCTCACTTTTGAGTTCTGCGCGGCTTTTGCTCACTGCTTTTACAGCAGGTTTGCCGGCGGCCTGGCCACCTGATTGGGCCATCAAAGGGGATGATGCAAGTACCAACATACCCAGTACAACCCAACTGACACTTGGAAAAAGAATCGATTGACAGATACCTTTTGTAGTCATGAAGCCCTCTTGTGGTTGGCGAAGTCTATCGTTCAACTGAAAAAAACGCATGCAGGATCATGCTTTGGCAAGCGTGCCGTCTGATGCGCACGAACCAGTATTTGCCAAAAATAGCGAAAACTGGCTCGGTCGTGCAGTGATCCGTCCACCGCAATGGGTGCCCACTGTGCGCCGTGGGCTGCACACACGATGCGGCTGGCTTGAGCGACCTCATCTGTTGATGGTCCAAAGGCCGCCAAAATCGGGCGAATCTGATCAGGGTGAATGCTCCACATGCGACTAAAACCCAATGCCCGACTGGCACGCCGAGCGGCAGCGTACAACACAGCGGAATTTTTGAACTCAGTGACGACGCAGTGGGAAGCCACTTTTCCGAAAGCATGACAGGTGGCCGCAATTTCCAGCTTGGCCCGCACCACCAGGGGATGACTGAACTGATCCAGATCTTCAGGCAGGCTCAAGGAAGAAGTGCCCATGGCACTGGCAGGTATTGCCCCGTTATGGGCGGAAACAAAGTCCATTAAGCCAAAACTTGCCGATTGCACACGTGGGTGCGACACAATATCAGCACAAGCCTGAACGCCTGCCGGCGATTCAATCAGCACATGAATCGGCAGTGGCGGGGATGGACACCTGGACGACCGCATGGCTAGGTCAATGCAAGCAACTGCCCGTTCCAAATCTGCCAACGAGTCCACTTTTGGAATCATCACATGGCATAACGCATGACCTGCGCTGCCCACAATGCTGTCCACATCTTGCTCGAAGGCATGGTGATCCACCGGGTGAACCCGCGCGGCGACGCGCACAGGCACGTGATTACTTATTATTTTTGCAGCGGTGGCCGCCCGATTGGCAAGCTCTGCAACCATTAAGGCATGGTCACGTTCGCCTCCAACCGGTGCACCGTCTTCGCAGTCGAGCGTGACATCAAAGACACAGGTGCCAAATTCTTGCGCCAGCTCAACTTGCAACGCCAAGCTCTTGACCATTCTTGCTTCCACGCCGCAATAGTGGTCGCACACCGGTAAGGGTGCCGCCGCCGCAGCGCCCAGCAGAACGTCGCGAGGATGGCTCACAAGCTGGCTGTGTAGAAATTTACAGCAGGTGCGCTACGCCAGCCTGCTCATCTTGCAGTTCTTTAAGCGTTTTGTTGATGCACTCTTGGCTGAAGGCATCAATTGGCAGACCTTCAACCAGTTTGTACTCACCACCCTCACAAGTCACAGGGAAGCCAAACATGGTGTCGGCAGGAATACCGTACTGGCCATCAGAAGGAATACCCATGGTGACCCACTTGCCATTGGTGCCAAGCGCCCAATCGTGCATGTGGTCAATGGCTGCATTGGCCGCCGAGGCTGCCGACGACACACCACGCGCCGCAATAATGGCCGCGCCACGTTTGCCGACGGTTGGCAAGAAGGTGTTGGCATTCCAGTCGTGGTCATTGATCATGTCCTTGAGACTCTCGCCGTTCACTGTAGCGAAACGGTAGTCTGCGTACATGGTGGGCGAATGGTTACCCCAGACCGCCATTTGCTCAATGTCAGCCACAGCCTTGCCGGTTTTGCTGGCCAGTTGGCTGAGCGCGCGGTTGTGATCCAGGCGCAACATGGCAGTGAAGTTCTTGCGTGGCAGATCTGGCGCGCTCTTCATGGCAATGTAGGCGTTGGTATTGGCTGGGTTACCCACCACCAATACACGCACATCGCGGCTGGCCACGGCATTGAGTGCCTTGCCTTGCGCCGTGAAAATTTCTGCATTCACGGCCAACAATTCAGCACGCTCCATGCCTGGACCACGAGGGCGTGAGCCAATCAGCATCGCGTAATCCACATCCTTAAAGGCAGTCATCGGATCGCTATGGGCTTCCATGCCAACCAACAGAGGAAACGCGCAGTCTTGCAGCTCCATCATGACACCTTGCAAGGCTTGCTGAGCTTTCTCAACTGGCACTTCCAGCAAGCTCAGGACCACCGGCTGATCTTTGCCCAACATTTCGCCTGATGCGATACGAAACAGAATGGCGTAACCAATTTGACCTGCTGCGCCGGTAACGGCAACGCGGACGGGCTTTTTGCTCATGGTGAAAAACTCCAGAAGTGTTAAGAAAAAAATCAATAGCTACAGGGTTGTCAGCAACTCGCCGTCCCCGTCAAGCGCAACGAGTGTACTCTGGAAAACCCTGATTCGTCAATTTGTCTTATGTCTTATATAAGATATGATTCGGAAAAACGACAACAGCGATTTACTGAGACCACACCACATGCAGACACCTCCTGATCTCATCAGCGGCGGCAGTTCCACGCAGGTTGGCGCGCCAGATCTGCCCCCTGTCGGCTTGACGCCCGCGTTCAGCCCCCTATACCAGCAGATCAAGGGACTTATCTTGAACAACTTGCGCAGTGGCGAATGGAAACCAGGAGAAGCAATCCCCAGCGAGATGGACCTGGCATCGCGATTCAGGGTCAGTCAGGGCACTGTGCGCAAAGCCATTGACGAACTTGCAGCGGAAAACCTGTTGCTGCGCCGGCAAGGAAAAGGGACATTTGTGGCGACACACGCCGAGAAGCAAGTACAGTTCCGTTTCCTTAAATTGGTACCTGACAGTGGCACCCGTGGCAGTGAAGGTCCTGCGCAACGCGACATCATCGACTGCCGACGCAGCCGAGCCAGCGCAGATGTTGCTCGGGCATTGGCGCTGCGCACTGGCGACAATGTGCTACAGGCCAGACGGGTACTGAGTTTTGGTGGAACACCGATCATTCTTGAAGACATCTGGCTGCCTGCCGCCCCTTTTAAGGGCTTGACTGCAGAAAGATTGGCCAACTACCAGGGTCCCATGTATGCACTGTTTGAAACTGAATTCAACGTTCGTATGGTACGGGCCGAAGAAAAGATCCGCGCCATACCAGCATCAGGCATTCACGCAGAACTACTGAAAGTTACGGTGGGAACCCCACTTTTAAGTGTAGAACGCATCGCCTACACCTACAGAGATGAACCCATGGAACTGCGTCGAGCTTGCTACCGCACCGACACGCACTATTACCACAACGCGCTCGGCTAAGAAACCTGTGTTTTTGTAACCTTGGTGTCAGACACCCAAAATCACACAACAAAAATTACTTTACTTTCGATAAATCCCCACTATTTGATCGACAAAATGACCCAACCACAACTGCAACACCCTGATACTGTTGCTGCATTGCAATAGAATTTGGCGGTGATCAGCATCCACTGGTTACCAAGCAGTTACTGAAAACATAGAAAGCATCGTATGTCCGAAACAGCGGCTAGCACAGCAAAAAAACGTCCCGAGTTCCGTAACATTGACGGCGCATCCCTTCTGAGTTACCGATGGCCACTCGCATCGTTAGCCTCGGGCATGCACCGTGTCAGTGGCGCCATCATGTTTTTCCTGATGCCATTCATCATCTGGATGTTCGACAACTCGATTTCATCTGAAATTTCATTTATGAAATTCAAGGCAGCTTTCAACGTGGGCATGCTTGGATTGCCCGGGTTTATCTGGAAACTCGTGGCATTGGGCCTGATTTGGGCGAGTTTGCACCACTTTATTGCCGGTATGCGCCACCTCTGGATGGACACCCATCATCACCATGTGAGCAAGGACTTTGGTCGTCAAACTGCTGCCGTCGTACTGATTGCAACCCTGACGCTTACGTTGGTGCTGGGTGCCAAACTTTTCGGTCTTTACTAATTCAGGAGTGACTCATGTCTGTTAATTACGGTTCACATCGCACGGTTGTAGGTGCGCACTACGGTATGCGCGACTGGCTGGCGCAACGCGTTACAGCGGTATTGATGGCACTTTTTACACTGCTGGTTTTGGCTCAGTTAATCTTTAGCAAAGGCCCGATTGGTTACGAATTGTGGGCTGGCATTTTTTCCCCACAGTGGATGAAGTCACTGACATTTCTGGTTTTGGTTTCCATGCTGTACCACGTTTGGGTTGGAATGCGGAACATTTTTCAAGACTATGTAAAACCTTACAGTGTCCGCTTTGTGATGCATGTCTTTGCGATTGCATGGTTGGTCGCCTGCACAGGTGGTGCGATTCAAGCCCTGTGGCGCCAGTAAGGCACATGCAATCCCTCTGAAGGCTTATTCACGCCCGATCAATCATCGTGGCGTGTGACACCCAACAACCAAGACAAATCAATTTATCATGACCGCAACCTCGAAACTCACCAAGCGCAAATTTGATGTCGTCATCATCGGCGCTGGCGGCGCTGGCATGAGCGCGTCGCTTCAACTGGCCAATGCAGGGCTTAACGTCGCCGTTCTTTCAAAGGTCTTTCCTACCCGCTCTCACACGGTGGCGGCACAAGGCGGCATCGGAGCAAGCTTGGGCAATATGGCCGAAGACAACTGGCACTACCACTTTTACGACACCATCAAAGGCTCTGACTGGTTAGGTGACCAAGATGCCATTGAGTTCATGTGCCGTGAGGCCCCAAAAGTAGTCTATGAGCTTGAGCACTTTGGCATGCCATTTGACCGCAACCCCGATGGCACAATTTACCAACGTCCGTTTGGTGGTCACTCCAGCAACTATGGTGAAAAACCAGTACAACGCGCCTGCGCCGCTGCCGACCGCACGGGTCACGCCATGTTGCACACCTTGTACCAACAAAACGTCAAGGCGCGCACCAATTTCTTCGTCGAATGGATGGCGCTTGACTTGATCCGTGATGCGGATGGGGATGTTGTGGGTGTCACCGCCCTAGAAATGGAAACCGG
>JBIJDQ010000113.1:0-6941 GCA_044344025.1 Rhodoferax sp. | reverse complement strand
AACCGCGCCGTGGGTGAAAAACACAACATTGCCTGCCCGTCGGCGCTGATCGGGGCCAGCAACTTCTTTGAGCTGGCCGTGGCTGCGGCCATCAGCCTGTTTGGCTTTAACTCCGGCGCGGCGCTGGCCACGGTGGTGGGTGTGCTGATTGAAGTGCCGGTGATGCTGCTGGTGGTGAACATCGTGAACCGGTCAAAAGGGTGGTACGAACGTGACGACGCAGTAACCTGATGCCGGCTCAAAAAACCTTCAGACCCTTGAGCATCACGATCAAAATCAAGGCTGGCGACACATAACGCAACAACAAAAAAACCACCTGGGTCAGTTTTTGATTCTGCAGTTGACCGTGGTTGCTCAACGAACCGCTGAATTTGTCCAGGCCCCACACCCAGCCCACAAACAGCGCAATAAAAATGCCCCCCACTGGCAGGATGATGTTGGATGACACAAAGTCGAACAGGTCAAACGGGGTCAGCCCAAACAGCTTGAAGTCGGCCAGCGTGCTGTTGCTCAGTGCGCAGGTGGCGCCCAACACCACCAGCAAGAAAATGGTCAGCAACGTGGCCTTGGGGCGCGACAAACCCAAACGCTCATGCAACACCACCACTGGCACTTCCATCAGCGACAACATGGCACCAGTGGCCGCAGTGGCCGCCAACACAAAAAAAGCCACCATCAAGCCCTGCCCCATCGGAATCTGTGAAAACACCGCTGGAATGGTGATGAACACCAGCGCTGGCCCGGCCGCAGGGGCAAAGCCAAAGGTGAACACCGCCGGAAAAATGGCAATGCCCGCCAGCATGGAGATGCTCAAATCTGCCGCCATGACGCGCAAAGTGGTGAGCGGGATGTTTTGATCGTCCCGGAAATAGCTGCCATAGGTCATCATGGTGCCCATGCCGATCGACAGCTTGAAAAAGGCCAAGCCCATGGCTGTCAGCACCACTGACGCGGTGATTTTGCTGAAGTCAGGTTGAAACAAAAAGGCCAGGCCTTCGAGGGCCTTGTCCAATGACAAGCTGACACCACACAGCAGCAGCAGCAACAAAAACAGAATGGGCATCAGCTTCTTGGTCATGGCCTCAATGCCCTTGGTCACGCCCAGCAGCAAAATGCCACCAATGAACACCAGCACCCCCCACTGCCACAGCAGCGACTGCAGCGGGTCGCTAATCAGCGCACTGAATGCGGCCCCGGTCACCTGTGGGTCGCTGCTGAGAATGGACCCGCGCAATGCCTTGACGACGTAGGCAAAGACCCAGGCGACCACTTCGGAATAAAACGACAGGATCAAAAAAGCCGCCAACATGCCCGCCACGCCAATCAGCCACCACGGCTGGCCTTTTGGCGCCAGGGCTTGCAAGGTGGAAATGGGGTTGGCCTTGGCCGCCCGTCCGAGCGAAATTTCGGCCATCATCACCGGCAGCCCGACCAGCAATGTGGCCAGCACAT
The DNA here is from genome assembly GCA_044344025.1 of Rhodoferax sp. GTDB lineage: Bacteria > Pseudomonadota > Gammaproteobacteria > Burkholderiales > Burkholderiaceae_C > Rhodoferax. The sequence continues at coordinate 5,489 of JBIJDQ010000113.1, read as the reverse complement.
AGACCAGCAAGAAGCCAGCGCCCCCGTTGGCGCCGGTCAGGTAAGGGAATTTCCAGATATTGCCCAAACCCACCGCAGAGCCCAGCGTGGCGGCCAGCACACCAAAGCCAGAGCTGAAGCCCGCTCGCGCAAGACCCAGCGTGGGTCGGGTTGGGGACGTTTTTTCTACATTCATTGCCATTGTTCCTGTGCATTCACCAGACGTCAAATTATCGGGTGGACCCAGGCTAAACCTGGCCAAAGCTTTGCAATTGGTGGCTGAAATCGCTCTGGTGGCAGCCTTTGGCAGCGGGCGTGTCTGTGTGGGTCGTGGTTGTTGCTGGGTTGGATATGGGTCCATCAATTGACGCACTCCAATGCAGTTTGTGCGTTGGAGAACAAACAAACGCAGGGCCAGCACCTACATTGGCCCTGGGTACCCTGAAACCCCCGTGGTTGGATCACCCTGCCAACTCACGGCTCGAAAGAGACTTCACCCAACCCTAACCGGTTGGGTTTTTTTCAGAGGGCCAAAATACTTCGCTTAATTTTTGAACCACCTGAACGCCCCCCGCTTCACCATGACGGCCCAATACCGACCAATTGTCCAGCCAGAAAATCAATCAGCCGCCTGACCTTGGTTGACACGTGTTTGCGGGTTGGGTACACCGCGTAAATTCCCAGCGTTGGCAACCGATATTGCGGCATCAGTTCCACCAACCGATCCTGCGCCACGTCTTACCCGACAAAAAATGCGGGCTGTAAAACAATGCCTTGAAGCGCCATTCATCGCGCACCGACCAATAGCTATAGGCAATCACCGCGTTGAAGGTTTGCATTTCAGGGCATCCGTCCACCGTATCTCCTGTTGAAACAATCAATTCTGATTGTCTGTATTTGCCCTATTTAAATAATTCAATACAGCACCAGCTGCCACTGACGCACTCCCGCGCCAGCACCCTCAAGAACACCCATGCCATTAGCCCCTGTTTTTTTTATCTCGCACGGCGCACCCACCTTCGCCATTGACCCGGGCGTGCTCGGGCCCCGGCTAACGGCCTTGGGCCAACAACTTACCGGCATCAAAGCCGTGTTGGTGGTCTCACCGCACTGGCAAACCCGCGATGTGCAGGTCGCGACCACCGCAAAACCTGAGACTGTGCACGACTTTGGCGGCTTTCCGGCAGCGCTTTACAAGCTGCAATACCCCGCCCAGGGCCACCCAGACATCGCCATGGAGGCCGCCCGGCTGTTGACCGAAGCCGGTTTTGCAGTAAGCACTGATGCCCGGCGCGGGCTGGACCATGGCGCCTGGGTTCCCTTGATGCACCTGTTGCCCGGTGCCAACGTTCCGGTGTTTCAGGTGTCCATGCCGCACACCCTGACCACGGCGCAGGCGCTGCGCATGGGCCAGGCGCTGGCACCGCTGCGCGCCCAGGGCGTGGCCATCATGGCCTCTGGCAGCATGACGCACAACCTGTATGAGTTCAGCCCGCAGGCCACACAGCCAGAGCTCTATGTGCAGGAGTTTGCCGCCTGGGTGCTCGCCGCGGTGTTGGCCCAGGCCACCGATTCGTTGGTCAATTACCGCAGCCTGGCACCCCACGCCCAGCGGGCTCACCCCTCAGAAGAACACTTTTTGCCACTTCTGGTGGCACAGGGTGCCCGGGGTGCTGACAGCGCTCACACCATTGACGACAGCGTCACCCACGGCATGTTGTCGATGGAATCTTATGTGTGGGGCATGCCCACATAAGCACTGCATCCGCCCGGCTTGACCAGGCTTGCCATGGCTTCAGCCTAATTGCCACTGGCAATTTGATGCCGCACATGCCCTAGTAGGCCTTCGCATGCATCTTCAACCAGGTCCAGCACCGCATCAAACCCGGCTGGCCCGCCGAAATACGGGTCAGGGACCACCGTGGCCTCTTGCGTCAGGCAAAACTCGGTCAGGCGGCGCAGCTTGTGCTGGTAGGCGGGGGGGCAATCGTCTTGCAACAGCGCCAGGTTGTCCCAGTCCATGGCCAGGATCAAATCAAACTTGGCGTAGTCAGCCTCCCGTATTTGCCGCGCGCGCAGGCTTGAGAGGTCATAACCCCGCAAATAGGCGTGTGACTGTGACCGCTGGTCTGGCGGGCTGCCAGGGTGGTAGTTGTGGGTGCCCGCCGAATCAACCCTGACCCCTTTCGACAGGCCAGCCAGCAGCAGCTTCTTTTTAAATACACCGTCAGCCGTGGGGCTACGGCAAATGTTGCCCATACAGACAAAAAGAACAGAATAGGTCATCAATGGTCTCCACACAGATCACTATGCATTTAATAGCTGCAGGTGCTTAAGGGACAAGCACTACAGCCCTATTCTATTCAAAAAATCGGTAAATTTCAGTGACTGACTGGCCCAGCGGCCTTGGCAGCGGCATCCAGCCCGCCTTTGGCTTTCCACTCGGCAAAACCACCCTGCAAAATGCGCACGTTGTCGTAACCCGCCACCCGCAGCGCAAAACCAGCCTGGGCCGACAACGAGCCCGTATTGCAGTACAGCAGCACCGGCTTGTCTTTTGGAATGCGGCTGCGCTCGGCCAACACCCGGCGCCACTCGATATTGGTCGCGTTGGGAATGTGCTCTTTGGCAAACTGGGTGGCATCACGCGCATCAATCACCATAAACTTTTTCCATTCGTCTCTGGGAATTTGCTCGGGGAAGATGGTGGCACCCCCGTAGTCAACAAAGTCCAGGTAGGCCTCCATGGCATCGACTGCGGCTTTGTCATCCGCCAGCGCAGTTGTGGGTGAAAAATGAAGGCCAAGGGTGATCAGGGCAATAGTCAGAGGACGAAGGTAAGGCATGTGTTTCATGGTGATGGGTGGATCAAGGTTAAGGTGAATCGAGGGGTGGGCTTTTGGTTGCTGGATCGACAAAGGGCAGCACCAGCATGCGGTCAAGCCGCAGCCAGCCGGGTTCACGCCACTCGGGCAGGCCCAGCGTCATGCCGACATGGCCGTCTTGGGGTTGGGCGCGGTAGGTGCCAAACAGCCGGTCCCACCAGGTCAGGTTGAACCCGTAGTTGCTGTTGCATTCCTGCGCATACCAGGAGTGGTGAATGCGGTGCATGTCGGGCGTGACCAAAAACCAGCGCAACGCGCGGTCAAGAGGCAAGGCAATACGCACATTGCTGTGGTTAAAGACCGCCAGACCATTGAGCAACACCTCAAACACCACCACGGCGGCGGCGGGCGCACCCAGCAACCCGATAACCACAAACTTGATGCCCATGGACAGCGCTATTTCAATGGGGTGAAAACGCAAGCCATTGGTGGCATCCACGTCCACATCGGCATGGTGCATGCGGTGCAAGCGCCACAGCACTGGCACTTTGTGAAAAAGCACATGTTGCAGGTAGATGGCCATATCCAATAAAACCAATGCCAGCATGAACGCAAGCCATGGCGGCAAAGTCATTGCATTCAGCAGACCAAATCCTTGCGCCTGCGCGGCCAGCGCTACCCCCACGGCGGTGGTAGGCAAAATCAGGCGCATCAACAGTGTGTTCAAAACCACCAGCCCCAAATTGCTTGGCCAGCGTGCGCTGCGAGGCACCGGCCTTGCGCGCCTTGGGGCCAACATTTCCCACAGCGCCATCAGCAAAAATATGCTGACAAACGCAGACAAGCGAATCAAGGGCTCGTTGGCAACCAGAAAACCAGCCCCGGTGAGCTGACTCAAAACACCAACACCTTGTTCGCCTCTGCTGTCCAAGCGGCCAATTGGGCCATGGTGCTGCGTTCGGCCCCCTCCATCACCTCAGCCTGAGTCAGGCCGCGCGCATCCATGCAAGTGCCGCACAGGCCCACTTCACCCTTGCGGATGACCTTGCCAAGCATCAACTGCATGTTGTAGTAACCCTCGGGCACTTTTTGCCCGGCCTTGGCGCAGGTCACAGCATCGGCCATCAGGAAAAGGCGCACCTGCTGCCCGTCAAGACCCGCCAAAGTTGAGGCGAGACGCAAGGCGTTGTAAGCGCGTTCGTTGCCGTAGGGAGCGTCGTTGAGGATAAAGAGGGTCGAATGGTTCACGATCTGCCTTTCGTTATGACTGGAACTGTGGATGTGGACTCGATGGCAAACCCGGCCGCCTGCCATTCCGTCACGCCGTCTGACGTTTTCTGGGCCTGGTAGCCGTATGCCAGCAGCAACTTGACGGCAGCGTCCGACATCAGGCAAAACGGCCCACGGCAATAGGCCACGATGGCCACATCACGCGGCAACTCGCTTATGCGCTGCTCAAGCTCAGCCAGCGGAAAAGATCGGGCATAAGGCAAATGGGCGCTGTCAAACTCGGATTGGGGTCGCACGTCAAGCACCAGCACTTGGCCACTTCGCGCCTGTGCCAGCAAATCGGCGCGGCTGGTTTGAACCAATTGGTCAGGCTGCGACACCAGCTTTTGCAAAGCCAGCCGCATATCAAGCAGATGTTCTTCCGCCACGGTGCGCAGTGATGCGCCCAACTGGGCCACGTCCGGGCCGCTGAGGCGGTAAATCATGTATTTGCCTTCGCGGCGCACCTGTACCAGGTTGGCATCGCGCAGGGCTTTGAGGTGGGCACTGGCCAGCTTGATGTCAATGGCCAACTCGGCGGTGAGCATCTCCACGCTCTTTTCGCCCTGCGCCAGCATCTCTAGCAGTTCCAGGCGCTTTGGGCTGGCAAAGGCTTTGCCAATGCGGGCCACTTGTTCGTACAACAAGTTTTTGAGGGTGCGATCATTCATATCTTTCATTCTAAACAAAATTAGAATGATCGCCATGAACACATTAAAACGCTACAACATACATAGCTTTCAGACCAATAAAATAGAGCACTACAAGCCAATTTGTTCAAATTTTTAGCCCATGACCTGCCTCACTGATGCCTGGACTGCCCACGCGCCTGAACTGCGCGGCTGGTTGCGCCGCCGCGTCGACAACCCGGCGCTGGCCGACGACTTGCTGCAAGACCTGTTTCTGAAAGCCTTGCGCCAGGGTGAGCGTTTTTGCAGCCTGCAAAATGCCCGCGCCTGGCTCTTTGAGGTGGCGCGTAACCTGCTGGCTGACCAGCTTCGGGTGGCACACCACATGGTTGATTTGCCAGCAGATTTAACCGCACAGACGGATGATGCCGACACCGTGGACACCCTCAGCGCCTGCCTGCCACGGGTGTTGTCCGAGCTGAGCGCACAAGACCGCGAAGCCATCACCCTGTGCGACCTGCAAGGCATGGCACAGGCCGACTTTGCCAAAGCCAAAGGCCTGAGTCTTAGCGCGGCCAAGTCCCGTGTGCAGCGCGCCCGCATCAAGTTGCGGGCGCAGATGAGTGATGCCTGCCAGGTGCAAATGGATGAAGGCGGGCGGGTCAGCGACTTTGTGCCGCGCCCACCGGTTTGACCAGTCTTCGCCACATTTGGCTGCAATCTTGGTCAACCTCACACCTCTAGCAGCCTGTCGGACTTAAGAGATCTGAAGTAAAGCCTCTTTTTG
>JBIJDQ010000112.1:0-6965 GCA_044344025.1 Rhodoferax sp. | reverse complement strand
CTGAGCTTGCGTATGCTCTCCATGGCGGCCCGCTCTGGCGTCTCGGTTGCCAAGACTATAGAGAACATGCGTGAAGTTGCCTGGGACAAGGGGCCGGTGCGTTATGGTTACGCCACCAAGGCCGACGGCACCCAGGTTCCGCGTTTTCATGACTCCGAAGTCGCTGCCATTGGCTACGCTTTGCAAGAAATGCTGGAGCGTCGTGGCTTCTTGACTTCTGAAGGTCAACAAGTGCCAATTGCCAAGTTGTCCAAGTTGTTGGAGGCTCGCCTGTCGAGTGGCCGCAACGCTGAAGCCGCTGGCGCCCCGTCAGTTGATGCTAGCCCTTCTGCGTTGCGAGCAGGGGACCATTTTGCACCCGGCACTGGGAAGAAGTGCGCCCACTGCGGTGCTCACGATGTGCATCGCATCGATGGATGCACTCAGTGCGTGAGTTGCGGAACGGTGGGCAGTTGCGGTTAGCTGAAGGCGGTGGCGTCACCAAAAGTCGATGAATCAATGCGCCGCTTCACACAAATCTTCCAGATCGGAGATTTATGAATCAGTGGGCGCTGGTGCTGCCAAACGTGCGACCGCCTCCTTGAGTCGATAAAACTTTCCCTCGAAGTCAAGCATGCTGCAGCGGTGCATCAGTCGATCCAGAATGGTGCTGCCCACAGTGGCAGGGCCCGGATATTTAGTGCGCCAGCGTAAGCCGGCAAATCGTAGTTGATGAAAGTTCAATACTGGGAAGAAATGGCGAATCACTCAGGCCCCAAGTCATGCGTTGCACATCGTGAGGTGTGGGGCGAAGCGTTGGCAGGGGAAACCGGCAGGCCAGCCATTGAGCCGCGAAATCAGGAAATCGGGATGTCGATGGAGTTAAGTATCTCGGAAGACAATACGGAGCATGGCGTTACGCGTCAGTCATGCTCTGATCCCGCGCAGTCGGAGACCCTGCGCATGTCGGAAAGCGATTTGCACGGAAGCTGGGAGATCTCATCTGTGCCCACGAGGCGTGGGCGGGACAGGCAAGGCCCAAAGCCACAACCCTGTCGTTCACGCAGATGAGAAGTCGGATACGCCCATAGTACCGAAGAAGCCGCCGAACAATGGGGGTGACCCTGCGGAGATGGTGGAGGGAAGGGGTGTAGCCAAAGGAAACGTCAACAAGAACCCCGCGTCCCGGACTCAGAGCCGGAACAGTTGCGCGTCGATGGGGCTTGAAGGCGGACTCGTAGTTGCCCGTCGGGAGAAGGCGGTGCGTTTCACGGCATTGCTGCACCACATAACGCCGCAGCTATTGGTGGAAAGCTTTTATGGCCCAATCAGGAAAAAAATCAACATCAACATGGCTGAATCTTAGGCGGTGGCGGATCCTGGTGCAGGAGCAGAGGTGCACGTGTACAAACCAGGTCAAAATTTGAGGTTTACAGGTAGTCGAATTTCGTCATAAGCTCATAGCAGTAGTGTCCCAACGTTAGCCCATCAGAGCGCGATAAGCCAATGAATTGCTTGAGGAATATGGTGTTTCAGTCTGGTCTCGATTTGAACGTCGTCGGGCGTCAGACTGCCGGTTTTTTGCGGGTTTCCGCCCAAAACTACCATGCATCAAGGCAAGCTCGTATTCGCCCAGCTCATGCTGTATCTGCCACTGAGCACATTTCGCCGCTGTGTGGCCGAGCACAACGGAGAACACAAGGTCAAAGACTTCTCGTGCCTGGACCAGTTCTTCGCCATGGCCTTCGCCCAACTGACCTACCGCGAATCGTTGCGCGACATCGAAGTCAACCTGCGCGCCCAAGCCCGACGGCTGTACCACATGGGGTTTCGTTGCCAGACGATTTTGCGCAATACGCTGGCCAATGCGAACGCCACACGCCCGTGGCAAATCTACGCCGACTTCGCCCAGCATCTGATTGGTTTGGCACGGCCCCTGTATGCCACAGAGCCGTTTGACCTGGAACTCGATGCCACGGTCTATGCCTTCGATGCCAGCACCATCGACTTGTGTCTGTCGGTGTTTGCCTGGGCACCGTTTCGATCGACCAAGGCGGCCATCAAACTGCACACGCTGCTGGACTTGAGGGGCAACATCCCAAGTTTTATTCACATCACCGACGGCAAGACGCACGAGGTCAACATCATGGACGATCTGGTGCTCGAACCTGGGGCGTTCTACCTGATGGATCGGGGTTATCTGGACTTTGCCCGTCTGTTTGTGATTCACGAGGCCAAAGCCTTCTTTGTGACCCGCGCCAAGAGCAATACCAAGTTCAAGCGGCGTTACTCGCATGCGGTGGATCGAATCAACACGCCCGTGATGTGCGATCAGACCGGGGTGCTGACGACGTACCAGTCGCGCAAGGATTACCCGACAACGATGCGCCGGGTGGTGGTCAAGGACGATGCTGGCAAACGGTTGGTGTTTCTCACCAACAACTTCGTCTTGAAGCCCCAGTTGATTGCCGACTTGTACCGCCAGCGCTGGCAGGTGGAGTTGTTCTTCAAATGGATCAAGCAACACTTGCGCATCAAGGTGTTCTTTGGCACCAGCGAGAACGCGGTCAAGACGCAGATATGGATTGCCATATCGACGTACCTGTTGATCTCTATCGCGAAGAAACGCTTGCATCTTGATGATCACCGCCTGTACGAAATATTACAGATTCTGAGCCTGTCCATGTTTGAAACTATTCCAATAAATCAATTACTTGCACCGCCCTCGACAAATTCAGATGCGGATTTCGAGCCCAATCAGCTCGCTCTCCTCTGAAGAACGTTGGGACACTACTGAGCTCATAGCATTTCCTCAACCGAAAGGCAATGCTGCGATGGCACAAACAAATGACCGTCTTGATCGTCTTGTTCTTGAAGCGCGACGCAGCGCCGAAACAAGAGAGCAGGGTTACCGGGCGCAAGCTTTGAAACTGTTTCCCTGGGTTTGTGGACGGTGTGCGCGCACCTTCGATCATGCCAACCTGCAATTGCTCGAAGTGCATCACAAGAACAATAACCACCAAGACAACCCGCCTGATGGCCACAATTGGGAACTGCTTTGCACCTACTGTCACGAAAACGAACATTCGAAGGTCAAAGACTCGCAGGGGCGCAGCGACAGTGGCATCACCGTGTCGGCGGCAACCTTTAATCCGTTTGCTGATTTGAAAACGATGCTAGCGTCGAAAAAGTAGTCTCAAAGCCACGTTTGGGCTCGCCAAGGCTACGAAGCGCCAAGGTTCAAATTCTCAGTTCGCTAAGAAATGATCAAGCGCATCGGCCACTTGTTCTGGCTGATCATGCTGGACATTGTGGCCAGCGTCAGAAATCGTGACCACCTGATGATCCTTGAAACACGCCAAACGGCACTGCAATTGCGCCGGGTTGTTGGCGAATCGTTGATGAACAAAGCCAAGATCGGCAAAAAGCATCAAGACTGGTGCCGTGATACGTTGCCAACTGGCCATGGCGTCCTCGATTCGGTACAAAGTGGGCGAGGGAATTTTGTGCCAGGGATCACATGCCATGGCCACCAACCCGTCTGGACGGATGCAACTGACGGATCTGGCCAGGAATTCTGCCTGATCCCCTGTCAATCGATGATTGATTGACATCAGTCGCCGTGCCAAGGCCGCATGGCTCTTGTAAGCCCGCAGTTCCGGCGCGGTTTGTACTGCGGTGAGCCACTGATCAAGTTGCTTGGCGCCATCGGTATCACTTGGTATTGCCAGCCCCAAAAAATCCATCATCACCAGTTGCGACACCCGGTCAGGGCACAACCCGGCATAGGTGCTGGCAATATTGGCACCCATGCTGTGCCCAACCAGCCGAACCGGTTCGTCAGAGTAATGCGCCAGGATGCAATGCAGATCGGCGTAGTAGTCCGGGAACCAATAGGGGCGCGACAGCCATTCTGATTGACCGTAGCCACGCCAATCGGGCGCAATGACATGCCACGAGGTTTTCAGGGCATCCACCACAAACTGAAAGGTGGCTGAAGAATCCATCCACCCATGCAGAAAAAACACCACAGGTGCATTTCGGTCGCCCCAATGTCGAATGCCATAGCGCAAGCCCCGGACCACGATGTGTTCGGTGGTTGATATGTTGTGCGACAAGGTCATAGGGCTGATCCCTGCAGCTTGACTCACTGGACAGCACAAGCCATTGCGGCGATATCGAGTGAGCGCAGTCGCAAAGCCGGATCGAACACGTCACACACCAGCATGAACTCATTGGCTCGGGTGCTGTTTGCCAGGGCCTGAAGGCCACTGCGCACTTTGTCTGGCCCACCAATCACGCCAGCGGCCAGAAAATCGTCAATGGCTGCACGCTCCTGTGAGTGCAATCCTTCCAAATAATTCGCCACAGGTGGCTGCAAACGCCGACGGTCACCGGTCAGGATGCCAAGGATTCGCTGGTAGGTGCTGCTGGCCAGAAACTCGGCCTCCTCGTCCGTGGGCGCAGCGATCAGTGGCACGCCGACAATGACATAAGGCTTGGCCAGCACGCTGGACGGGCGAAACAGGGACCGATACAAATCAAGGGCCTGGTGCAAAAGACGCGGTGCAAAATGGGCGGCAAACGCATAGGGCAGGCCACGTTCAGCGGCCAACTGGGCGGAGAAAAGGCTGGAGCCCAGCAACCAGATCGGCACCTGGGTGCCCGCGCCAGGCATGGCGATGATCCCTTGGCCTGGCTGCACCGGTCCCAACAGCTTCTGCAATTCGGCGACATCGCGCGGGAAATCCTGTTCAGTCTCGACTCTGTCACGCCGCAGTGCGCGCATGGTGGCCCGGTCTGTCCCTGGCGCACGGCCAAGCCCGAGGTCAATACGACCAGGATACAACTCTTCCAGGGTGCCAAAGGCTTCAGCCACCACCAGTGGCGCATGATTGGGCAACATGATGCCGCCGGAGCCAACCCGAATGCGTTGCGTTCCCCCCGCAATGTGACCGACCAGCACCGCAGTTGCAGAACTTGCGATGCCAGCGAAGTTGTGGTGCTCTGCCAGCCAATAGCGGGTGAAACCGAGAGACTCCACATGTTGGGCGGTTTGAAGTGAGATCGCCAGTGCATTGGCCACTGTGCCGCCTTCACGCACAGCCACCAGGTCAAGCATGGAGAGAGCAATGTTTTTGAGATCTGTCATGGTGAAGTTATCCGCGTGAGGGTCATGTAAGTTTCCCAGAATACGCCATTTTGACCACTTCGGATGCTGCGCCTCAATTGGTCACAAGGCATGATGAATTCAAAATTTTCACCATGCATCGACAATCCACTGTCAGCATTTTGGATAGAAAAGCCCACAGTGACTGATGAACCGATACAAGAGCTTGCTGAGCAACCGCGCAGCCGTTTCTGCTGCAGGCCTCATGACCGCGCTGGAAGTCTCCCGCGCCAACCTTAGACGTGACATTTCCAAACTGCGCGACCAGCTTCATGTGCCCATTGAGTTCAACCGCGAGTTGGGTGGTTATCAAATCGCCATGGGCAACACCGACAGTGAGTGGCCTGGCTTGTGGTTCAGCATGGATGTGGCACAACGCGTCCGGCTGGTTCGCGCGGGCAAGCGCAAAGTGGTTGCCAAGTCATTTGAGCTGGTGGCTGCAGCCAATTTCGCCGCCAAGCGCCACAAAATCTGGCACTGCAATCGTCAAAACGGCATCACCACCGAGCGTGAGGTTTCGCACCATCGCCAGGTGCATTACCGTGACAACTTGTACCGCCGGTGCAGCGAGCTAAGTCCAAGGCAGCGCAGTTTGTTGAAATGGTGGCGCATCCAAGGGTGCAACTCTGCCAAAATGGGCAAATCTGACGCCCACATCTCCCAAACCCATGAACGCCCTGAACATCGCCGACTACACACAGACCCTGGGATCACAAGCAAAACAGGCCTCCGCGCTTATGGCTAAAGCGCCAGCAGCTATTAAAAACAAAGCACTTAAAATACTGGCCATGCTGCTGCGTGCCAACGTGAACGCGCTGCAAATTGACAACGAAAAAGACATCGAACGCGCGGTAGTCAACGGCCTGGCTGCACCTATGGTGGAACGGCTCAAGTTAACCCCGAAGGTGATCGAGACCTGCGCCCAGGGCTGCGAACAGTTGGCCGCCATGGCCGACATCATTGGCGAGATCACTGCCCTGCGCCAGCAACCCAGCGGCATTCGAGTGGGACAAATGCGGGTGCCGATTGGCGTGTTTGGCATGATTTTCGAAAGCCGCCCCAATGTCACCATTGAAGCCGCGTCTTTGAGCATCAAGAGCGGCAACGCCTGCATTTTGCGTGGTGGCTCAGAGGCTATTGACTCCAACAAGGCGCTGGCCAAACTTGTGCAGCAGGCGCTGCTTGAGAGCGGTTTGCCGGCTCATGCGGTGCAGCTGGTGCAAACCACCGATCGCGAGGTGGTGGGCCAACTGATTGCCATGCCGCAATTTGTGGACGTGATCATTCCGCGTGGTGGCAAGGGCCTGATTGAGCGCATCAGCGCCGGTGCCAAGGTTCCGGTTATCAAACACCTGGACGGCAACTGCCACACCTATGTGGACGACCCGTGCGACATGGCCATGTCCGTCAAAGTGGCTGACAACGCCAAAACCAACAAGTTCAGCCCTTGCAACGCCACCGAGAGCCTGTTGGTGGCGCAGGGCGTGGCGGCGGAGTTTTTGCCTTTGATTGGTCAGATTTACGCTGACAAAGGGGTCGAGATGCGCTGCGACTCGCTCGCTATGGCCATTCTTAGATCAAATTGGCCTGTAGTGCCCGATCAGAAAGCGCTAATAGCTATTGAATCAATAGCAAGGTTATCGCCGATTTTGATACCAGCCACCGACGCCGACTGGTTTGAAGAGTACCTGGCACCCATCATCAGCATCAAGGTGGTTGCAGGGGTGGATGAGGCTATTGCCCACATCAACCAGTATTCATCCCACCACACCGATGCCATCTTGACGCGCGACCACATGCACGCCCAACAGTTTTT
>JBIJDQ010000111.1:0-6967 GCA_044344025.1 Rhodoferax sp. | reverse complement strand
GTTCATGGATGCCGATGCCAGCGCCATGGCCGCAGCCAAAGCCGTGGGTGCGGACCGGGTCGAGTTGTACACCGAGCCCTATGCGCAAGCCTGGGGCACACCGGCGCAATCCACCCAGTTGGCGCGTTTTGCCGCCGCTGCCCACGCCGCGCTGCAAGTGGGTTTGGGGGTGAATGCCGGGCATGACCTGAACCAGGACAACCTGACAGCCTTTGTGGCCCAGGTGCCGGGTGTCAGCGAAGTGTCGATTGGCCATGCCTTGATCGCTGATGCGCTGGAGCAGGGTTACGCCGCCACGGTGCAAGGCTACCTGCGCTGCATTGAATTGGGCACCCGGCTGGCGAGTGGCTCTTTGTCCACCGGCTGATGGTTGTTGCCGCATGATTTACGGCATTGGCACCGACATTTGCGATGTGCGCCGCATCCGGGATAGCTTGGCGCGCCATGGGGAGCGGTTTGCCAAAAAAATCCTGAGTGACCTGGAATTCAAAACCTGGCAAGTGCGCAGCCAACGCTGGCCTGAGCGTGGTGTGCGTTACCTGGCCACCCGTTTCAGCGCCAAAGAGGCCTTCAGCAAAGCCATTGGTTTGGGGCTGCGCATGCCCATGACCTGGCGGCGGTGTGAGGTGGCAACCTTGCCCAGCGGCCAGCCGACCATTGTGCTGCATGGTGAACTCAAGACCTGGTTCGAGGCCAAAGGCCTGAGTGTCCATGTGAGCCTGACCGATGAGACCGATTACGCCGCCAGTTTCTGCGTGGTGGAGTTTTTAGATAAAAACAGGCTCTAGTGCTCATAATATAAGCATATATACCTACTTAATTGATAGTAAATCATGACCCAACACGCTCCGCTGATTATTGACATTGCTGGCACAGCACTCAGCAAAACGGATAAAAAACGCCTCAAACACCCGCTGGTGGGTGGTTTGATCCTGTTTGCCCGCAACTGGGAAAATCGCGACCAGCTCACGGCGCTGTGCCACAGCATCAAAAAAGTTCGCAAAGACCTGCTGATTTGTGTGGACCACGAAGGTGGCCGGGTGCAGCGCTTCAAGACCGATGGCTTCACCCATCTCCCGCCGATGCGGGCTTTGGGCGAGATGTGGCTGGCAGACGGCAAAACCGGGGAGGGTAGCGGTGCCATGCGTGCCACCCGTGCCGCCACGGCCTGCGGTTATGTGTTGGGTGCCGAACTGCGTGCCTGCGGTGTGGACCTGAGCTTCACCCCGGTGCTGGACTTGGACTACGGTGCCAGCAGCGTGATTGGTGACCGCGCCTTTGGCCGCGACCCACGTGTGGTGAGCCTGCTGGCCAAAAGCCTGATGCTGGGCCTGCAACTCAGTGGCATGGCCAACTGTGGCAAACACTTTCCGGGTCACGGTTTTGTGGCGGCCGACTCTCATACCGATGTGCCGGTGGACAAGCGCAGCCTCAAAGCCATTCTGGCCGACGATGCCCAGCCGTATGACTGGCTGGCCGTGGAGTTGACCAGTGTGATGCCTGCGCATGTGATTTACCCTAAGGTCGATGCCCGTCCCGCCGGGTTCTCAAGCCGCTGGCTCAATGACATTTTGCGGGGTCAGCTGGGGTTTACCGGTGCCGTGTTCAGCGACGACTTGTCCATGGCCGGTGCCGGTGTGTTGGATGGCCAACCCGTCAACAGCACGCAGGCTGCGGTGGCCGCCCTGAATGCGGGTTGCGACATGGTGTTGCTGTGCAACCGGTCGCTGGGGGAGGGCTTGGAGGTGGATGCCCTGATCAACGGCTTGACCGAAGCCCAGCTCAAGGGCCTGTGGCAGCCGCTGGAAGCCAGTGAAGAGCGTCGGCTGGCTTTGTTGCCCACGAAATGCGCCACGGCATGGGACGACCTGATGGTGCAGCCTGCCTACATGCGGGCCATGGACTTGTTGCCTTGAGGATGTTTGTGTCAGGGTGCGCGGTGCAGCCTGGGTGCAGACAGCTCGGCAATCATGTCGCTGGTGGCGGCATCCACATTCGGGTGGACCTTAAGCAACTGGGCTGCTGACAGCAGGGTGCGCAAGGCCTGTAGGTCTTTCACCGTGGGGGCTACCTTGATTTGGGCGATGGCGGCGCTGCTATTGCCGCCCTTGATCAAAGCGGCAACTTTGCTTGCCCAAACGCTTGGACGTGACATGTGAGAGTTCCTTTAAAAAAATATATGGGCCATTTTGGCACATCGTGCTTATGCAGTGGGTATAAGTAGCTATAAAAAAAATAGCGTTAAGTTGATGGGTGCTGACTGGCCGACGCAGTCCCAGCTTGTCCGACAATCACGCATCTTGACACCATTTTCCCTATCCCCAATGAAAGCCAAACTCCTCAGCAGCGGCTTGGTCTACAGCACCGACGGTGGCCGCATGTGTCCGCAGTGTCGCCAGACGGTGGCCGCCTGCCAATGCCATGTGACCAAGCCCAAGCCATCAGCGGATGGCGTGGTTCGTGTGTCGCGTGAAACCAAGGGCCGCGCAGGAAAGGGTGTCACCCTGGTCAAAGGCTTGGCGGTTGACGATGCCGCCTTGGTGGTATTGGGTAAGCAGCTTAAAACGGCCTGTGGTTCAGGTGGCACTGTGAAAGACGGTGTGATTGAGGTGCAGGGCGACCATTGTGAGCGGGTCATGGCCCTGTTGCAGGCCCAGGGTCACAAGGCCAAACGGGCAGGGGGTTAAGCATGAACCCCGAAGACTTGCAACTGCTTGTCACGCGCACCATGCCCTTTGGCAAACACAAAGGTCGCCTGATTGCCGACTTGCCCGGTGACTACTTGCGCTGGTTTGTGCGAGAAGGGGTGCCTAAGGGCGAAATTGGCCGCCTGATTGGCCTGATGCACGAAATTGACCACAATGGTCTGGCTGATTTGCTCAAGCCTTTGCGGCAATAGCGCCAGAGGCGTCGCATGACCAAAGCGCTTGTGAACTGCGCTCAAGGTGCGTCAAATACACCCGCACTTCAAACTCAAGCTGGTGGTAGCGCGGCTCCATGTAGGTGCACAGCTGGTAAAACGCCTTATCGTGCGTGCGCTCTTTCATGTGGGCGAGTTCGTGCACGGTGATCATGCGCAAAAACTCGTCGGGCACGGTCTTGAACAGCGAGGCCACTCGAATCTCACGCTTGGCTTTGAGCTTGTTGCCCTGCACCCTTGACACCGTGGTGTGGGTGCCCAGCGCGTTGTTGACCACATGCAGCTTGTTGTCGAACAGAACCTTGCTCAAGGGGTCGGCACCCCGCAAGTGCTCACTTCGCAGCGTCTGCACATAGCTAAACAGCGCCTTGTCGGTGCGCACTTCGTGAGCCTTGGTGTATTTGGCTTGCAGCCAGGTGCCCACGCGGTCCTCGGCCATGAGTTTGCCTACCTGCGCCAGGGTCTCAGGCGGGTAACCCTGTAAGTATTTCAAGTCTCGGTGCGGCATTTGCTATCTAATAAATAGCTTCTGATGCAATGCAGATAAGCACTATGGCCTGGTTTGCTTCAAGATTCCCGACGCAGTGCCGGAAACAGAATCACATCACGGATGCTGCTGCTGTCGGTCAGCAACATCATCAGGCGGTCCAGGCCGACACCGCAGCCGCCGGTGGGGGGCATGCCGTATTCCAGCGCACGGATGAAGTCGTGGTCGTAGTACATGGCTTCGTCGTCCCCATCGTCTTTGGCGGCCACTTGCGCCTGGAAGCGGGCGGCTTGTTCTTCGGCATCGTTTAACTCGCTGAACCCGTTGCCAAACTCGCGCCCGGTGATGTAAAGCTCAAAACGCTCGGTGACCTCAGGGCGGTTGTCATTGGCGCGTGCCAGCGGGGAGATCTCGGTCGGGTGCTCCATGATGAAGGTGGGCTGCCAGAGCTTTTCTTCCACGGTTTCTTCAAAATACAGCACTTGCAAGCTGGGCAGGCTGCGCTTGGAAATGTGGTGTTTGGCCTCGGTAATGCCGAGTTTGGGCAGCACCGAGCGCAGCCAGGTGGCGCTGTCTACCTTGAGGCCTGAGCCGTCGTCAAGCATCTGTCCCGCCTCGGTGTACTTGCAGATGGCCTCATGGATGGTCAGGCGCTCAAACGGCTGGGTCAGGTCCACCGCCTTGCCGCCGTAACTCAGGTTCAGCGTGCCCAAAGCGCGTTGTGCTGCGTCACGTATCAGCGCTTCGGTGAAGGTCATCAAATCCTGGTAGTCCCAATACGCCGCGTAGAACTCCATCATGGTGAATTCGGGGTTGTGCCGCACGCTGATGCCTTCATTGCGAAAGCTGCGGTTGATCTCAAATACCCGATCAAACCCGCCCACAATCAGCCGCTTCAAATACAGCTCGGGCGCAATGCGCAAAAACATCTGCTGGTCCAGCGCGTTGTGGTGCGTGGTGAAGGGCTTGGCATTGGCCCCACCGGGAATCGGGTGCAGCATGGGGGTTTCAACTTCCAGAAAGTTGTGGGCCACCATGAATTCGCGAATGCCTGACACGGCTTTGCTGCGCGCCACAAAGCGTTTGCGGGTATCTTCGTCAGTCATCATGTCGACATAACGCTGGCGGTATTTGACCTCCTGGTCGTTCATGCCATGAAACTTGTCGGGCATGGGGCGCAGGCTTTTGGTCAGCAGGCGAATGCTGCTGGCGTGAATCGACAACTCGCCGGTTTTGGTTTTGAACACCGTGCCCTCGGCGGCCACGATGTCGCCCAGGTCCCAGTGTTTGAAGCTGGCGTAGACGTCAGCGCCCACATCTTCACCCTTGATGTAGATCTGGATGCGCCCGGTACTGTCTTGAAGGGTGGCAAAACTGGCCTTGCCCATGACCCGTTTGAGCATCATGCGCCCGGCTACCTTGGCTTTGGAGCCTTGCTCAGCCAGACCTTCGGTGGTTTGCCCGGCGTGGGCGGCAAACAGGTCGCCCGCATGGTCAGCTGGTTTGAAGTCGTTGGGGAAAGCCGGGCCTTTGCCGTCTGCTTGCGCCTGACGCAGGGCCTTGAGTTTTTCACGCCGCTCAAGAATCAGCTGGTTCTCGTCCTGGGGGGCTGGATTTTGTGCGGGGGATGCAATTGGGTCAGACATGTGGGTGCTCATTGGGCTGCAAGACGAAAGGGGAATGCCATAGCGCAGACAAGGCGGCTTGGCGAAACCCACTATTTTAAAGGCTGGGCTGTCGTTATCATCCACTTGGGATCGTTCACTGTTTGTCGCCAATAAATCACATGCTTTACCAAATATTCTCTTTGCTGCTTGAAGTTGTCGTCGGTGTGCTCAGTGGCGCCTGCCTGTTGCGCCTGTACATGCAGTACCAGCGGATTCCGATGTCGGCGCGTTCAGGCAACCCGCTAGGGCGCTTTGTGTTTGCCCTGACCGACTGGATTGTGTTGCCGCTTCGGCGCGTGCTACCTTCCATTGGTGCGCTCGATACAGCCAGTTTGACGGCGGCTTTTTTGCTGCAATTGGCCCAGTTTGCCGTGTTGTGGGTGGTTGCTGGCGGGGCAGGGGGGTTGTTTGCCGTGCCTGTGCTGGCCGCGTTTGGTTTGGCCCGCATGGCGATCTCGGGCCTGACCGGTGCGGTGGTTGTTTACGCCGTGTTGTCCTGGGTGTCAACTCAGTCTGTCATGGCAGACGTGCTTGAACGCCTGGTGGCCCCGCTGCTGATGCCGATTCGCCGGGTGCTGCCGCTAGTCGGTGGCATTGACCTGTCGCCCTTGGCCCTGTTGGTGATCTTGCAGATCGCCGCCATCGTGCTGGGCGGTCTGCAAGCCTCGGTTCTGTTGATGGGTTAAAGGGGAATCAGCCCACCGCGTCGGCACTTTGCCGGGTCAACATGGCCAAGGTGTTGGCAATGGTGCTGCGCAACTCACGGCGGTCACAAATCAAATCGATGGCACCCTTGGTTTGCAGGAACTCAGAGCGCTGAAATCCCTCTGGCAGCGTGACACGCACGGTGGACTCAATCACCCGTGGACCGGCAAACCCAATCAAGGCCTTTGGCTCGGCAATTACCACGTCACCAATGAAGGCAAAACCCGCACTGACACCCCCCATGGTGGGGTCGGTCAGCACGCTGATGTAGGGCAGGCCTTTTTTGGCCAGGCGGGTCAAAGAGGCATTGGTTTTAGCCATTTGCATCAGACTCAGCAGCCCCTCCTGCATGCGCGCGCCACCCGTGGCGGTAAAACACACAAACGGCACTTTTTGTTCAATGGCGGTGTGCACCCCGCGCACAAAACGCTCACCCACCACCGAGCCCATGCTGCCGCCCATGAATTCAAACTCGAACACTGCCGCCACCAAACCGATGCCCATCACCGAGCCACCCATGACAATCAATGCGTCGGTCTCGCCCGTGTTTTCAAGGGCTTCTTTCAGGCGCTCGGGGTACTTGCGGCTGTCTTTGAACTTGAGCGCGTCCACGGGCAACACTTCCTGGCCAATCTCGTAGCGGCCTTCGTTGTCCATGAACGCGTCAAGCCGGGCACGCGCACCAATGCGGTGGTGATGGCTGCAACTGGGGCACACGTGCTGGTTTTGCTCCAGGTCGGTCTTGTAAAGCACCGTGTCGCAGCTTGGGCATTTGATCCAAAGGCCACCCGGCACGCTGCGCCGGTCTTGCGGGTTGGTGTGCTGGATTTTTGGGGGAAGCAGTTTTTCGAGCCAACTCATATTTATCTCCTAAGCAGTGGCGGATTATGAATCCAGCGCGGTGCGAATTTCACGCAAAAAGTTTTGGGCGATGGCCCCCACTTGATCCCGGGGCTGGTCGTCAATCAGCTGAATGATTTTGCTGCCAATCACGACCGCGTCAGACACTTTGCCAATGGCGCGAGCCGTGGCCGCATCCCGAATGCCAAACCCCACCCCCACCGGCACATGCACGTGCTGGCGGATGCGTGGCAACATGGCCTCAACGGCGGCGGTGTCAAGTGCACCTGAACCAGTGACCCCTTTGAGTGACACGTAGTACACATAACCACTGGCGATGCGGGCCAC
>JBIJDQ010000110.1:0-6983 GCA_044344025.1 Rhodoferax sp. | reverse complement strand
CATTGATCACCGGGACAGTGCCGCCAATGACCGTGGGGAACTGAAACTGACCCTTGGTCTTCAAAACTTCATCCGTTTGTGGCATGTCGGAAGCACCAAAGTCCACTGTTTTGGAATCAATTTGTTTGATGCCTGCACCTGAGCCCACCGACTGGTAGTTCACTTTGACACCCGTAGCCTTGTTGTAATCTGCCGCCCATTTGGAGTACAGCGGTGCCGGAAAGCTCGCGCCAGCGCCAGTGATTTCCTGCGCATTGACTGCGCCAGCGCTAATGAATGCCAGTGCAGTTGTCGCCAAAATTGATTTCAACGTAAATGTAATCATGAAAAGTCCTTGTAAAACTAGAAAAACCCAATCGATGCCGACTGCATAACAGCGAATTTAAGGCATGAATATGACAGTCATGTGACAAATATTCACTTCGATTCAATTATTCAGATGCCCAACCCAACTCAGTCAGGTCAACCACATATTCATACAACTGTCACGTTGGTGTCATCAAATAAGTCACTGCGATCGACTACCCTCTGCGGGTGTCGGTGTGTTAAGGGCATCGAGCAATTTCTGGAACGTCAAAACGCCATGCCCGCCACCTTATCTTTATAGGAAAAAACTCCATGCTCGCCATCAAAAAAGCACGAAAACTCATTGAAACCAACCCTACCGACCCAGCCGCTCAAATTATTGCCGCGTTGGTGCTGGCGCTTGAGAGTGAAACCAGCATTTCCGTCCTCGGCCTTTACAAACTCGACAACAAACGGTTTGAATTGGCACTGGAAATATTGGACGAATGGCGACTCGACAGGCATTACGCCAGCAAACTTCGTCTTTTGGATTCAAGCAACCAAGCCCAGGCTTTGGGCACAACCGCCACAAACGCCTAGGCGCTCGTTACACACGGCGACAGCCAACACCGGCTGTTTGCCAATTTACGGCCAAACACGCTTTTTAGGCAAAGGAACAGCTTATGACTCTGAATGACGACAAACTGCTGCAACGTATTCGGCGGGATCTGGCCGACAACTACGACGAAGAATTTGAGCTGGAACTCGAAGACCGCAACCTTGACAACATGGCCGAAAGCGGCGTTGACACCGATTCCGAAGAGTACCGTGAAGGCCGAAAACTGTACTTTCGCGAGCTGTTTCGCATGCAAGGCGAGCTGGTCAAACTGCAAGACTGGGTGGTCAAAACCGGTCAAAAAATTGTGATTTGTTTTGAGGGCCGCGACGCAGCGGGCAAAGGTGGCACCATCAAGCGCATTACCCAACGGCTGAACCCCCGGGTTTGCCGTGTGGCAGCCTTGCCAGCACCCAACTTGCGCGAGCAAACCCAGTGGTATTTCCAGCGTTACGTGGCGCACTTGCCCGGTGCCGGTGAAATTGTTTTGTTTGACCGAAGTTGGTACAACCGTGCCGGCGTGGAGCGCGTCATGGACTTTTGCACTGACGAGCAATATGAAGAGTTTTTCCGGTCGGTACCTGAATTTGAAAAAATGCTGGTGCGTTCAGGCATCAAGCTCATCAAATATTGGTTTTCAGTGTCCGACGAAGAACAGCAATTGCGCTTTTTGGGCCGCATTCACGACCCCCTCAAGCAATGGAAACTCAGCCCAATGGACATGGAGTCGCGCAAACGCTGGGAGGAGTACACCAAGGCCAAGGAAATCATGCTGGAGCGCACCCACATTCCCGAAGCGCCCTGGTGGGTGGTGAACTCGGTGGACAAGAAGAAGGCGCGCCTGAACTGCATTCACCACTTGTTAAGCCAGATTCCTTATGAAGAGGTCGAGTTCACCCCCATCGTGCTTCCACCCCGCCAACGCAACGATGACTATGTGCGCCAACAGGTGCCCAATGAGATTCTGGTGCCTGAGGTCTACTGAGCAAGTAGCGCTGTCAAGGCCATTTTTAAAGCGCTGAAACAGCTCGACTTGACCGCTTAAATACTATACAAAAGATAGCAACATATTAAAGCAGGACAAGCACTATCGGTCAATTTGATCTAAAAAATTGATCTTGAACAGTTTGTCACACCACTGACACAGCAGCACCTTATATTGGCGGCTTTAAAACCGTTCTAAAGGTGTTTTGATGTACCCAGACCATTTTCTTCGCCGTGCCTTGGCGGCTGCCTTGACCCTCGTTGTGGTGGGTTGCGCAGCACCCGGCAGCGGCAGCGGCATGGCCACAACAACGGCTGCCACCGGAAAATACAGTTTTGGCTTGTGGGGTGACATGCCTTACAAAAAAGCCGGTGACGATGCCAAACTACCCGCCGTGCTGCAAAGCATCAATGCCTCAGACATCGCGTTTTCACTCTATGACGGCGACATCAAGGACGGCAGCTCCAAATGCACCGACGACATTTACACCGACGCGCTGAAGATGTTTGGCAGCATGAAAAAACCAGTGGTGTACATCCCCGGAGACAACGAGTGGACCGATTGCCACCGCCTGAACAATGGCGGCATGGACAGCATGGAGCGCCTCAATCACATCCGCAAGGTGATGTTTCCCAGCCTGAACAGCCTGGGCCAAACCACCCTCCCCTTGCAACACCAAGGCAAGCTGGGGGCCAAGTTTGTTGAAAATACCCGGTTCAGCCATGGTGACATCACGTTTGTCGGCATCAATATGCCTGGCAGCAACAACAACATGGTCATGAACGCCAAAGAATGCACCAACAAAAGCGCGCGCAAGACGGAGCAGTGTGATGCCGCCAACGCCGAGTATCTGGAGCGCGACACCGCCAACGTGGCCTGGTTGAATGAATCGTTTGCACAAGCCAAAACCCAAAATGCGCGTGGCGTGGTGCTGGTGGTGCAAGGTGACCCCGGTTTTGATTTACCCGAAACCGAAGCGTTTGATGAAAGCACGCTACCAGGTGTCAGTGGCTACCGCCACTTCATGAGCAAACTGGCGGAGCAAACGAGCGCCTTCAAGGGGGAAGTTTTGTTTGTGCATGGTGACACGCACTTTTTCAAGCTCGACAAACCGCTGTACGACCCAGCCAAAATGTTAACCAATTTCACCCGCCTGCAGACGTTTGGCAGCCCAAGCCTGCACTGGGTCAAGGTGACTGTGGACCCCGCCAGCACCAGCGTGTTTCAGGTTGAGCCGGTGACCGTCAAACAACCCAACTGAGGCAATCCCGACAAGCGCCGTGACGTGCCTGTCAAAGGCACATCACGGCTTTGTTTGCATCCGGACCAATGGCCCGACCCCGCCAGTCTTGATCACCAGGCCCTTGCCGAAAATTTTGGCATCATGTTTGGCGCTGGCCGCAATCGAGGCCACCTGCTCCGCGTTGGAGAAATCAATCGGATTGATTTTTACCGCACCGATGGAAAGTGTGGTCATCGGGAAAAACCGTGACACACCGAAACGGTCCTCGGCCTCTATTCCGCCGGCATCACGCGCTGCCGGGTCAAACAAGGCCACAGCCTGTTCTGCAAACTCATCAATGATTTGCTGACATTGACGCTGCCAGTCCTTGCTTTGGTACAAAAGAATGAAATCGTCGCCGCCCACGTGGCCAACAAAATCACGCCTTGGATCGCAGTGGGCCTGGGCAAGTCTGGCAAGCAGACGAATCATCTCATCGCCTCGCCAATAACCGTATTGGTCGTTGAAGGGCTTGAAATTATTCAAATCGGCATAACACGCCACAAAGTCAGCACCGCTGGCCAGCAAGCGCTCGATGTGTTGCGTGATGGGAATATTGCCCGGCAAAAACGTCAGCGGGTTGGCATGCCGGGCTGCCTCAACACGAATTTCAGTCACCGAACGAACCAATTGCTCACCCGTTCCCAAACCCTCGTAACGGCCATTTTCTATGACAATAAAACCATCCGCGAGGTAGCGCTGGTCCTCGGAGGTGAGGATGCCCACCAACTCATCAATGTTGTGGTGGCGTTCAATCAAACGGGGTTCAAGGTTGGCGTGCAACATGCATGATTTTTGCCCCCATATCTCTCGGTAATACAGCTTGCTGTACTCGTTCATGAAGGCTGTCCGGTTGATGATGGCCACTGGGCGACCGGCATCCACCACAGCGATGGCATGAAGTTTGGGGTGGTTAAACAGAACCCTTGCCAATTGGTCATTGGTGGTGCTCAAACTGACACTGGGTGCCTGCATGACCGCCAGACGGCTCAGAGACCCAGCACTTGGTGCGCGTTGCGGTTCAGGAAACACAGACACCGTGCGGTCACGGATCACTTTCCTAGCCGCCTCATCAATCTCCTCACGTGGCAAGCGCGCTGGTCGCCCCAGCAAATAGCCTTGCCCGTACTTGATGCCCAGGTCACGCAAGACACGCAAGTCATCCTCGGTTTCAATGCCCTCAGCAATCAGGGCGCTGCCAAAAACAGCAGCGATTTGCTGTAAGGCCTGGATGGTTTTAAGGTTGTCGGCGTGTTGACTGATGGCTTTGGTGAAGTACTTGTCAATTTTGACGAACTCTGGCTTGAGTTGAGACCACAAACGCAAACTGGAGCGACCGTCGCCAAAATCATCCAGGGCCAGACTCACGCCAGCAGCGCGTATGTCTTGAACCGCGCTGGCCAAATGATCCATGTCAGCGACCCGCTCGTACTCGGTAATTTCAAGAACCAACATTCGGGCCGTCACACCCATCGAGTCGGCCAAAGCCATCAAACCGTCTTGGCTCTTGGACTTCAGCATGCGCAGCAGTGCCTCCGCGCTGATGTTGACAAACAGGCGACCCGATTCGCCCAAGTCACCCCAACGCGCCAGTGCCACAGCCACACACTGGCTTTCAAATTCAAAGTTCAGATTCTCGTGCGCTGCAGCACGCAGCAATGCGTCAGGGGAGTGAAACGGAGAGTTGTCCGGGCCCCGAATCAAGGCCTCGTGAGAAAAAATAGACCCATCACTGAGCATCGCAATGGGTTGGAAAACCGGGTACAGTTTTTTCTGGCTCAGCAGCCCATTCAGTGGTCCACGAATGTGTTGTCGTTCTGCAGATTTAACAACACCCACATCCGTATCGTCAGGGAAAAAATCGCGAGTCACCTCGTGGCTCGGGAACAGTTGGCTGGCAAGTTGGGCGTAGGGCATCGTTGGTGTGGTGTTGTTCATTGAACGCAAAGATTCATGAATATGAAAAATCAGTGTAAGAACCAACGGTGACAAGTACGTGACACTTGACAACACTGAAATAAACCATATAAACTATATACCCCGTTTAATTACAGAAAGCTACTTATGACTTCCGCAGAAACAACCAGCACCGCAACCGACATTGCGAAGACCCCTCAGACCCCGGTCGTTGCATCCACTGCGGTCGCGGCGACACCTGCAGCAGCCGTTAAAACACCCGCAAAACGCGTGGTCAGAAGCGCAGCACCCAAAGTTGCCGCCGCCACGCCAGCTGTCGTCAGTACAACCGCCAAACCAGCAACCAAACCAGCCGTCAAGGCCGCTGTCAAAGCGGTTGCCAAAACAGCGTCCAAGGCAGTCACCCTGCCGGTTGCACAAACACCAGCCAAAGCAGTGGTCAAAATAGCAGTCAAAACCACCGCAAAGGCCGAGCCGAAAGTGGCCAAAGTTGCTGCCGTGAAACCAAAATCTGACAAACTGCTCAAGGACAAAAAAGCAAAACTGGTTCGCGACAGCTTCACCATTCCGAAACTTGAGTACCTGCTGCTCGACCAACTCAAGCAACGCAGCGGCACCCTGGGCACCGCCGTCAAGAAGAGTGAGCTGATCCGTGCTGGTATCAAAGCTTTGGCGGCCATGGCCGATGCTGGTTTTCTGGCGGCGGTCAAGGCGGTACCCACCATCAAAACCGGTCGCCCCAGCAAAGGCTGACCTAAACCTGTCGCATTGAATGCCCGTGGCAGGCATTCAATGCCAGAAGCGCCACAGGACTTGAGCAAGCTTGCACTTGCGACTTGAAACTTTCACGGATTTGTCACATTCAGTCTTTACGATGAATCCGGTTTCTTTCAATCAATACCCTGGGATCTCCAAACATGTCAAATGCAAGCCTGTCGTCTCGCCGTTCGGCTCTTAAACTGATCGTTACTGCGCCCATGCTGCCTTTGGGTGCCATGTCCATGAGTGCATTGCTGTCAGGTTGCGCCACCCCTGCGTCAACCACCTTGGGTGCCACCGCTTCAGCCGCACCGTTTGCGTCAGCCTCTTTTGTTGGTATGGCTGCCCCCTCACTGGCCAACCCGGCCGCCATGGCGACCACCACCGTGGCATCAAGCCTGCAAGTCACGCTGCAAGACGGCAGCACCCGCGCCTTCAAGCTGGCTTACCAGCCTTTCTTCATCACCGGCGACCTGGTGCCGGACGGCAAGGGCGGCAAAATTTTGGCTGGTGGTTATGTGGATGTGTTGAACCGTCCCATCCTTGACAAATCAGTGGCTGGCAAAGAGCGTCAACACTTCTCTGATTGCCCGGATGGCACCTCGCTGTTGAAACTGGACCACCCTAAAGTTTCCGGCATCAAAGGCAAAGCCGTGTTTGCTGTGGTGCAGTTTGAATACGTCAACAACGACTTGAGCGGTGCCGATGCCTACGGCACATTGCCCTCCCCGATTGCGGTGCTGACACTCGACCAAGACCAATCTACCGGTGCCCTGACCTTGGTCAAGTACCACAATGTGGACACATCGGAAGCGCAAGGCCTCTGGATCACCTGCGGCTCCAGCCTCTCACCCTGGAACACGCACCTGTCCAGCGAGGAATATGAGCCCGACGCTCCCTTTATCTCTGAAAACAAACTGTTCAAGGCTTTCAGCAAGAACGTGTTTGGCGACGAAGGCGTGGCCAACCCCTACCACTACGGTCATCTGCCAGAAGTTACCGTCAACCCTGACGGCACCGGCACGCTGGTAAAACACTACTGCATGGGCCGCATTTCGCATGAGCTGGTGCAAGTCATGCCCGACAACCGTACCGTGCTGATGGGTGATGATTACACCAACAGTGCATTGTTTTTGTTT
>JBIJDQ010000004.1:0-22629 GCA_044344025.1 Rhodoferax sp. | reverse complement strand
GGGCCTTGCGCCCCTCAGAAGAAATCTTCTCCAATAAAAATGCCCCCTGAACCGATGTAGTTCAGAGAGCATTCTAGAAAACCATGCGACTCACGTCAACACGATAAGCCACCGGCTAGACCTTCGGTGCCCTTTTTAGCAGGTGATGCATTCACCCAGTGACTTAGGTCTGGGTCGTGCTTTCAAATGGCAGGCTGGTGTGACGCAGGTCGCGCCGGGTCTCGACCATCACCAGGGGTTGATCATCGAGTTTTATCACTGGTGGGCGGCTGCGTGGGGCATGCGCCACCTTGGGTTCGGCGGCAATTGCAGCCTGCGCTGCAGCGACTTTTTCAGCGTTCGAGTTCACCCAGTTCAGCCCTGACTGCTGTGCCACATGAGCCAACTCACCCAGTGGTAGTGCGTAGGCTTGCACCTTGGGCATGCCGCTGCTTGGGGTTGTTTCAGCCTGTGGCTTGGCACTCACGGGCACCATTACGGCAACCTTTTCTGGCACGGTTGCGCTCCTTGTGCTGACCTGGCCAGGTGCGGTGACAGGTGCGACCGGTACCACGGCTTGTGCCTGGCTGACGGCTGTAACGACCAATGTTTCCACAGGCTGGCTGCTTGCAACAGGTGTTGTGAGCAGGCTTTGCGGCTCAACGGCCGCCGTCGCGACTGCCTCAGGCGTGGACGGTGTGACAAGCGCTGGCGTTGTGAAGTAAGACTTGCGCGGTGCATCACTGTCCTGCGCAGGCTCTTCTGTGGCCAAGGTTGAAACCGGTGCGCTTTGGTCGTTGCGTTCGGTCCGTTCAGCGCGAGGACGGCGTTCGCGACCGTAGCGGTCACGTGGGCGCTTTTCACGCGGTGCACCGTCGTTTTCCGAGGTGGCATCAGCCGCTTGCGAAGCAGCTGCTGCGACTTCGTCGCCGCTCATCACGGGGACTTGGTCCTGGCGGCCAGCGTCATCTTCCTGCGGGCGTGGGCCGCGTGGCGGACGGCCTTCACCGCGTCCGGGACGGCTACCACGCTCAGTATTGCGAGGGGTGCGCTCGGGGCGTTGCTCAGGACGGCCGGTATCCGGCAAGTTGTTCACCTGGGCATCAACCGCCGCATTGCTGTTGCCGTCCGTTGCCATGGTGTTGGCTTGAACTTCAAGACGTTCCCGGGGTGCGTTTTGACGCTCAGTGCGTTCAGGGCGTTCATTGCGGTTGCCCCGGTTGCCACCACGACCTTCGTTTCTGCCGTCAGTCCGAGGTGGCTTGCCGTCAGGACGTGGTCCCCGATCGGCGCGGCCATCTGCACGGGGCTCACCGCGACGCGCATTGTCCCGTGGGGGGCGTGCGTCGCGGCCATTGCGCTTGTCATCCTTGGGTTCATCGGCATGCACGGGCGCGGCAACGACCGGTGTGGGCTCGGGTGCAGGTGCAAACAGGTTCTTGATCCAGCCAAAAAAGCCTGTTTCGACCACCACCGGCACGGTAACAGGTTTAACTTCGGGTTGAACCGGTTTTGCAACGACTTCTGGTTTTGGCTGTGCCACTGGCGCAGGCGCGTCAGGCAGCACACCCTTGATCACCGGAGTTTGTCGGTTGGTGGGTTCTTGTGAGCGACGTGTTACCGAGGTCGCTTCTTCAATTTCATCGGCCATTTTGTAGCTGGCTTCGATGTTGTCCAGGCGCGGGTCATCGTGTTTCAGACGTTCCAGACGGTAGTTTGGCGTTTCGAGCGACTTGTTGGGCACCATGATCACATTGATGCGCTGTTTGAGCTCAATCTTGGCAATCTCGGTACGTTTTTCGTTGAGCAGGAACGATGCCACCTCAACCGGTACCTGGCACAACACCGAGGCTGTGCTGTCCTTGAGGGATTCTTCCTGGATGATGCGCAAGATTTGCAATGCGCTGGATTCGGTGTCGCGGATGTGGCCCGAGCCACCACAGCGTGGGCAGGGAATGGAGGCCCCCTCACTCAACGCCGGGCGCAGACGTTGACGGCTCATTTCCATCAAACCGAATTTGCTGATGGTGCCAAATTGCACGCGGGCGCGGTCCTGACGCAAGGCGTCGCGCAGGCGGTTTTCCACGTCGCGACGGTTGCGGCTTTCTTCCATGTCAATGAAGTCGATGACGATCAGTCCACCCAAGTCACGCAGGCGCGCCTGGCGAGCCACCTCATCGGCGGCTTCCAGGTTGGTGCGGGTGGCGGTTTCTTCAATGTCACCGCCCTTGATGGCGCGGGCTGAGTTCACGTCCACACTCACCAAAGCTTCGGTGTGGTCAATCACAATGGCACCGCCGCTTGGCAACTGCACCGTGCGGGCGTAGGCCGATTCGATCTGGTGCTCAATCTGGAAGCGCGAAAACAGTGGTGCATCGTCGCGGTACCGTTTGACGCGGGCGGCGTGCTCCGGCATGACATGTGCCATGAACTGCTGTGCTTGCTCGTACACGTCGTCGGTGTCGATCAGAATGTCGCCAATGTCGTGGTTGAAGTAGTCGCGAATGGCACGAATCACCAGCGATGATTCCTGATAAATCAGGAACGCGCCCTTGCCGCCTTTGGCCGCACCATCGATCGCGGCCCACAATTTGAGCAGGTAATTCAGGTCCCATTGCAGTTCAGGTGCGGTGCGACCAATGCCAGCGGTGCGGGCAATGATGCTCATGCCGTTGGGGTATTCCAACTGGTCCAACGCTTCTTTGAGTTCGGCGCGGTCTTCGCCTTCAATGCGGCGCGACACGCCGCCACCGCGAGGGTTATTGGGCATCAGAACCACATAACGGCCCGCCAACGACACAAAGGTGGTCAGCGCCGCGCCTTTGTTGCCGCGCTCTTCTTTTTCGACCTGAACCAGCAGTTCCTGGCCTTCCCGGATGGCATCCTGAATCCGGGCCTGGCTAACCGACACACCTTGCTGGAAATACTGCCTGGAGATTTCCTTGAACGGCAGGAAGCCATGGCGCTCCTCGCCGTAGTCGACAAAGCAGGCCTCCAAAGAGGGCTCTACGCGTGTGACCACGGCTTTGTAAATGTTGCCCTTGCGCTGTTCGCGCCCTTCAATTTCGATTTCGTAATCGAGTAATTTTTGTCCATCGACGATGGCGAGGCGGCGCTCTTCCGACTGCGTCGCGTTGATCAGCATCCGTTTCATGGGTAGCGTTCCTTCAATTTAAATATATCAACCGGGAGCCCTCATGAGCTTCTATGACACACAAACTGACGCTTTGAAACAAGGAGGAAAAGCCGGAGAACCCAAACTCACACAATGAGTCTGGGTATAGGCGCGTGGAGGGGAGCGATGGGGTTTGGGAAGGATCTTGCTGTTGATCGAACAGCGTTTTGCGCCCACTGCATGGGCGCAGATGACCGACGCACGCCCAACAACAGCACGTTTGCGCGCTGCAGGCATTTACACATCAGGGACATCAACACAAACATATCGCTTCATTCCATTCACAGCCAAGGGCTGTGAATTTTGGGTATTCCGATTCTGGGTTTCAAGGCATCGTTTTGACCTGACACTCGGACCACCATGGATGACATTGGGTCAAACATCTGTAGTGGAAATTTCAGGCGGTATCGACTTTACTGGCGAGGCAAATGGCGCGTGAACTAAACTTCACCGACATAACGAATTAACCATCAGTTAAATCAACCACTTACAGCACAACGCCAGTGAAAGCCATTATAGGGGGCAAAATCCCCACCCAAGTTCCTGCCGTCGAGACCGTTTGCGTTGATGAAAACAGCGCCGGGCAGCGCGTGGACAACTTTTTGATGCGCCACCTCAAGGGTGTCCCCAAGACGCACATTTACCGCATTATCCGCGCCGGCGAGGTGCGCGTGAACAAGGGCAGGGTTGGCGCAGACACCCGCCTCAATGAGGGTGATTTTGTACGTGTGCCGCCAGTACGCATCTCCGAGCGGGTCGCAGAGAAGGCCCAGGCCATGGCAGAGGGCTTGGCACAAGGTGTGCCTGCGCGTGAATTTTCTGTGCTGATGGAAGACGAACACCTGCTGGTGATCAATAAGCCGGCTGGGGTGGCTGTGCACGGTGGCTCAGGTGTGAGCTTTGGCGTGATTGAGCAGTTGCGTATGGCCCGTCCACAAGCCAAGTTTTTGGAGTTGGTGCACCGCCTTGACCGTGAAACCAGCGGAATTTTGCTGGTGGCGAAAAAACGCAGTGCGCTCAAACACTTGCAAGACCAGTTCCGGGAGCGGCAAACCGGCAAGACTTACCTCGCCATGGTACGGGGTCAATGGCCATCCAAACTCAAGGTGTTGGACAAGCCACTGCACAAGTACCTACTGGACAGCAAAGAGGCTCAGGCCGGTGAGCGACGTGTCAAGGTGGTGGCGCGGGATGACCCGGATGGCATGCCTTCCGTGACGCTTGTGCGGGTACGCGAGAGTTCGCCCCACGGCAGTTTGCTTGAGGTCACCATCAAGACGGGGCGAACCCACCAGATCCGCGTGCATTTGGCCAGCGAAGGCCATCCGATCTTGGGGGATGACAAATATGGCGACTTTGAGCTCAACAAGGTGCTGGCGCGTGCCAGCGCAGCGCCAGGGCTTAAACGCATGTTTTTACACGCCTGGCGCCTTCAGTTCAATCATCCGGCGACGGATGAACGTCTGGAACTGCTGGCGGATTTGCCAGCAGAATTGGCCCGGTTTTCTTCACATTCAACGCCTGCGCGCACACACCCATGACCCAACGCCGTTTTGATTTGATCGCCTTTGACTGGGATGGCACCCTGTTTGACTCCACCGCCATCATTGCACGCTGCATTCAGGCCGCTGTGCGTGATGTGGGTGGAAAAAAACCAACGTATGAGGCAGCCTCGTATGTGATTGGCATGGGGCTGATGCAGGCGCTGGCGCATGCCGCACCTGATGTACCAAAAGAGCGCTACCCCTTGTTAGGCGACCGTTACCGACATCACTATTTTGCAATTCAACATGAAATCAGCCTGTTTGACGGTGTGTTGCCCATGTTGGCTGATCTGAAATCCAGGGGGTATGTGCTGACGGTGGCGACTGGCAAAAGCCGACGCGGTCTGGATGAAGCATTGAGTTCAGCGGCGCTTGCTGGCACGTTCGATGCGTCCCGCACAGCCGACCAAACAGCAGGCAAGCCGGACCCCCTGATGCTGTGTGAGTTGATGGCCGAGTTCGGGGTGCCTGCGCAACGCACCCTGATGGTGGGCGACACCACGCATGACCTGCAAATGGCCCTCAATGCGGGTTGCCCCAGTTTGGGTGTGAGTTATGGTGCGCATGAGCCAGCGGCTTTTGAGGCGCTGACACCTTTGTTTGTGGCCCATGATGTGGCGCAATTGCACCACTGGTTGCGCAACAACGCTTAAGGCTGACAGCCCATACGGATGCAAAAAATTTTTCTATGCAATTCAGCCGAATTGGTTGACAGCAGCCTGGCGGTGCGATTTGAGGTGCGCTACTTCACGCAACACATTGCGGCCTTTGCCGTGCGCTACCAGGGGCAAGTGCATGCCTACCTAAACCAGTGCAGCCATGTCCCGATGGAAATGGACTACCAGCCCAACAAATTTTTTGACAGCACCGGCCATTGGTTGATGTGTGCCACTCACGGTGCGATGTATGCCCCTCAGAGCGGGCGGTGCCGCATGGGGCCGTGTCGTGGTGGTTTGGTCAAAATTGACCTGTCAGAGCTTGACGGTAAGGTGCACTGGCATACTTCAGACAAACTTCAATCGGCTGTTTCAAATGAATGACCCCGCAACTCCAGGCTCCGAGCCGTCCCCTGTGACACCAGATTTATTGGAAAATCAGGCTACAGCGCATGAAAATAAACCTCAAGATGCTACAAAAAACATAGCAGATGGCAAACCTTCTGATCCCCAGGGATGGGAGCGTTCCACTCTTGAAAAGCTGGCTTTTGCCACCTTGCACGAGCAACGCTTGGCGCGCCGCTGGCGGACCTTTGTCCGGTTGGCTTGGTTAGCTTTTTTTGTCACGCTGGTCTGGATTGGGCTCAGCCAGGGTGGAACCAGTCAGAACGTGTCCGCCCCGCACACGGCTGTGGTTGAGATCAAGGGCGAAATTGCAGACGGCGCGGAAGCCAACGCCGAACTGATTGTGTCCTCGCTGCGAGGTGCCTTCGAAGACGTTGGTGCACAGGCAGTGGTGTTGTTGATCAATTCACCGGGCGGCAGCCCCGTGCAGGCGGGCATCATCAACGATGAAATTAAGCGACTCAAGGCGCTGCACAAAAAGCCGGTGTATGCCGTGGTGGAAGAAGCTGCGGCCTCTGCCGCTTACTATATTGCCGTCTCAGCTGACAAAATATTTGTGGACAAGGCCAGTATTGTCGGCAGCATTGGCGTTTTGATGGACGGTTTTGGGTTCACTGGCTTGATGGACAAGCTTGGTGTGGAGCGCCGCCTCATGACCGCTGGTGAAAACAAAGGGTTCCTCGACCCATTCAGCCCTCAGACAGAAAAGCAACGTGTGCACGCCCAGGCAATGCTCAACCAGATTCATCTGCAGTTCATTGAGGTGGTCAAGGCCGGACGTGGGGATCGCCTGAAAGAGACCCCGGAGACCTTCAGTGGCCTGTTCTGGAGTGGTCAGCAGGCCATTGAATTGGGCTTGGCGGACCAGCTTGGGAGTCTTGATTTTGTAGCCCGGGAAATTGTCAAAGCTGAAGACATCATTGACTACACGCGACGGGAGAACGTCGCCGAGCGCCTGGTCAAGCGGTTTGGTGCTGCCATGGGGGCGGGTGCTGTTCAGGCTTTGAGGTCAACCGTTGTGGTGCGATGACACACCGGATGAACCCAAGCGGCTGTGGACACCTCTTGTCGGGCTGATCTACCGTCCGATGGCAAACACCGCAGGTGTGGCGTTGTCAAGCATCACGGGGCGTTGCTTCCACTGTTTGATGTCGTCGCTGGCGATGCGTGCGCTGGCAAGCGTCAAGCCACTGCTGATGGCCAGCCGGGTGTTGGGTTGTAGCGTGTGCAGCAGCGCTTGCAGCATGGCCAGATTGCGGTAAGGTGTTTCGATGAACAACTGGGTTTGCCCGGTCTTTAGGGCCATGGCCTCCAATTCACGGAGCCGCCCCACTCGCTCTTGCGCGTCTTGAGGCAAGTAGCCCACAAATGCAAAATTTTGTCCGTTCAGTCCGCTGGCGGCCAGGGCCAACAGCAACGAGACCGGCCCAACCAGGGGCACTACCTGGATGCCAAGCGCATGGGCTGCTCGCACCACAGACGAGCCTGGGTCGGCAACAGCGGGCATGCCCGCTTCGCTGACCAGTCCAACAGGCAGTCCTTGCAGTGCGGGTCCAAGCAAGTTGCGTGCATCGAAATTGCCGGTATGGTCGCCTTTTTTGTGCACCTCCCGAGGCAGTTCAACCAAAGACATGCCTTGTATTGGCTGGCACAGCGGCACAACCTCGTTCACACGTTTCAGGTAGGCACGGGTCGATTTGGCGTTTTCGCAAATCCAGTGTGCTAGGCTGGCCGCAATGGTCAGGGTGCCCATGGGCATGGTGTCCTTCAGATCTGGTGTTTGGGAACAGCCAAAGTCCAGTGGCGCTGGCACAAGGTAAAGCACACCTTTGGGATGCCCGGTTTGGGAAGTCATGTTCATAGCACCTTGAATCCAGCGGATTCCAGCAACTGACAAGTCCGAATCAAGGGCAGTCCAACCAGTGCGGTCGGGTCATCGTTGTCAATGCGGGCCAACAGCGCAATACCAAGACCCTCACTTTTTGCGCTCCCGGCGCAGTCGTAGGGTTGTTCGGCCAGAAGGT
The DNA here is from genome assembly GCA_044344025.1 of Rhodoferax sp. GTDB lineage: Bacteria > Pseudomonadota > Gammaproteobacteria > Burkholderiales > Burkholderiaceae_C > Rhodoferax. The sequence goes on along the minus strand of JBIJDQ010000004.1, from coordinate 14,846 downwards.
AGTGCTCAATTTGTGTATCGCTAAGGTACTTGAATTGAACTTTGACTTGCGCCAATTCAGTTTTGGAAAATCCGCTGGCAATGCAGACCACGGCTACGGCGGTTTGAAAAACCACGGTTTGACCGCGCATGCGCTGAAGTTGCTCGACCGCGCGGGTGTGTGTGCCGGGTTTTCCCAGGGCGGTCCCGTTCAAGTCAGCCACCTGGTCTGAGCCGATGACCACGCTTTGAGGGTGTTCAAGCGCAACGGCATGGGCTTTGGCCAGAGCCAGTCGGCAGGCCAGGTGTTGGGGCGTTTCACCGGGAAGAGCGACTTCATCGACGCAGGAGGCGATGACGGTGAAGGGCAGGTGCAGGCGTTCAAGCATTTGCCGACGGTAAACCGAGGTTGAGGCCAGTATCAGCTGGCGGGGTGTGAGTTCAGTCATGGCGTGATTCTCTTACACTGTGGCCATGAGTGAACATGCATCCCCTCCACGAGTCGACATCAAACACGCTGGCCAGTCCGCATTGCAATTGGCAGGGCACGACTTTCTGCAAAATTATGAGCGCCTCATGCTTGAAACAAAGGCACTGGGGGCGGTCAATGTGCTGGATTGGGGGGTGCGTTTTGAACTGTTGCCCAATCAGGAGGGACATGCGCAGGTGGTGATGCATTTGGGGGCCGAGGTGACCCTGCCCCTGACGTGTCAGCGCTGTTTGGGGCCAGTTGACATTTCGGTGCAAATCGAGCGAACCTTTAGATTTGTTGAAACCGAGGCGCAGGCCGAACTTGAGGATGATGCGTCGGCAGAAGATGTGTTGGTTGCAAGCCGGGACTTTGACCTGATGGCCCTGGTTGAAGATGAGGTGTTGATGGATCTGCCAGTTGTGCCTCGCCATGAGGTTTGTCCGGTGGCCGTCCAACTGGTGGCAGCAGATACAGATTTTGAAGAGGCGCACGTCAAGCCCAATCCCTTTGCCGTGCTGGCTGGCCTGAAGGTGCCCGGCAATCCCTGATAACCAAAATTCATCTTTAGAGTCTGGCTGAATTGGGCTATACTCTACAGTCTTTGCGCATGTCGTATGTGCGCTGTTTAACAATCCACAGTTGCTGCCAACCTGGCAACTTACAGCCTTAAGGAGCGGAACATGGCCGTCCAACAAAACAAAAAGTCCCCTTCGAAGCGCGGTATGCACCGCTCACATAATGCGCTGGTTGTTCCTGGCATTGCTGTGGAAGCCACTACTGGTGAAACTCACTTGCGTCACCATATCAGCCCGAATGGTTTTTACCGTGGTCGCCAGGTGCTCAAGAACAAGTCTGAAGCCTAAACGCGTTTAGATACCCAAGGCCCGGGGCTACCTATTGTGTAGCCCCGGGCCTTTGCTTTTGTGGGTCTGATGCGTGTTGGACTTGCCATTATTGTTTGTTGAACGACCTGTTATTCATGATCACTATTGCCGTTGACTGTATGGGCGGTGACCACGGGCCTTCCGTGACCCTGCCTGCCTGCACCCGATTTTTGGATCAGCATCCAGAAGCTAAATTGATCGTGGTAGGTTTGCCGCAAAGCATGGCGGGCTACACGCACGCCCGCGCCTCGGTGGTGTTGGCCAGTGAAGTCGTCACCATGGATGACCCGTTGGAAGTCGCTTTGCGTCGAAAAAAGGACTCGTCAATGCGGGTGGCGATTGTCCAGGTCAAAGACGGTACCGCTCAGGCGGCCGTCTCGGCGGGCAATACCGGGGCCTTGATGGCCATCTCCCGCTACCTGTTAAAAACCCTTGACGGCATTGATCGCCCCGCCATTGCCGGGCAAATCCCCAACGCCAAAGGGGCGGCGACGACAGTGCTGGACATGGGCGCCAATGTGGATTGCTCGGCCGAACATTTGTTACAGTTTGCCGTGATGGGTTCGGCGCTGGTGTCTGTCCTCAGTGGCGAGGAAAATCCGACGGTGGGTTTGCTCAATATTGGGGAAGAAGCCATCAAGGGCAACGAAGTGATCAAAAAAGCAGGCGAACTGCTGCGAAGTGCGGCCAAAGCAGGCGACTTGAATTTTTATGGCAATGTCGAGGGCAATGACATTTTTAAAGGCACAGCCGACATCGTGGTGTGTGATGGATTTGTTGGAAATGTCGCGCTTAAGGCTAGTGAAGGGCTGGCCGGGATGATTGTTGATTTCTTGAAAAGAGAGTTTTCGCGCAACATGCTCACGAAGGTCTCTGCTTTGGTCGCTTATCCTGTGATATCAGCACTTAAAAAACGCATGGATCACCGGCGATACAACGGTGGGGCGTTGCTGGGTCTGCGTGGCCTGGTGTTCAAGAGCCATGGTTCGGCCGATGTTCTGGCCTTTGGTTATGCACTTGAGCGGGCGTATGATGCAGCCCGAAATAATTTGCTGGATCGGGTTCGGGTCAGGATTGCACATGCAGCGCCTCTGTTGGGCGATGCAGGGGTGTTGCTCAGAACGGAGTTGGCTGTTACTGTTTAAATTATGAAACTCTACTCACGAATCACAGGCACCGGCAGTTATCTGCCACCATGCCGCTTGACCAACGCCGATTTGGTGGCTGAACTTGCAGCAAAAGGTGTCGAGTCCAGCGACGAGTGGATTGTCGAGCGCACCGGCATTCGGGCCAGGCACTTTGTGGACGCAGGTATCAACAGCAGTGATTTGGCCCTGCATGCATCGCACAAGGCACTGGACGCAGCGGGCGTTGATGCCAAGGACATAGACCTGATCATTGTGGGCACATCAACGCCGGACATGATTTTTCCTTCGACTGCGTGCATTTTGCAAAGCAAACTTGGCATCAGGGGTGGCCCGGCGTTTGATGTCCAGGCGGTATGCAGTGGGTTCATCTATGCGCTGACGCTGGCGGATTCGCTGATTCGTTCGGGCACTGCCAAGAAGGCTTTGGTGGTAGGAGCCGAGGTGTTTTCGCGTATTTTGGATTTCAAGGACCGCACCACTTGTGTGTTGTTTGGAGACGGAGCGGGTGCCGTGGTGCTGGAGGCATCTGACACGCCCGGCGTTTTGTCGACGGATATTCACGCCGATGGTCGGTACTCTGATATTTTGTGTGTACCGGGGTCTGTGTGCGGCGGGCAAGTACTTGGTGACCCGATGTTGCGCATGGATGGACAGGCTGTTTTCAAGCTGGCCGTGGGCGTGCTGGATGAGGCCGCCCGCGCTGTGCTTGCCAAAGCAGGAAAAACCGCCGCAGATGTTGACTGGCTGATTCCCCATCAGGCTAACATCCGAATCATGCAAGGGGCCGCCCGGAAACTGAAACTTTCGATGGACAAGGTAGTGGTCACCGTGGACCAGCACGGCAACACTTCGGCAGCGTCAATTCCTCTTGCACTCGATGCTGCCGTGCGCAGCGGCCAAATCAGACCAGGGCAGACACTCTTGCTGGAGGCAGTAGGTGGTGGTTTTACCTGGGGTGCAGTGCTACTTAATTTATAGCTTAAAGTCCTTTTCCCATAAGCACTACAGGCTATTTATTTATATATTTTTTCAAAATGAAGTCATTTGCTTTTGTATTTCCAGGTCAGGGCTCCCAGTCGGTCGGTATGCTGGATGGCTGGGGTGATCACATCCAGGTGCGTGATGCGATCGCTGAAGCCTCTGAGGCTTTGGGTGAGGACTTGGGTTTGTTGATCAAAGACGGTCCAAAGGAGGCCCTTGCGCTCACCACCAACACCCAACCTGTGATGTTGGTTGCCGGTGTGGCCGCCTTCCGGGTATGGATGGCTGAGGTGGGTGTGATGCCGCAGGCCGTGGCTGGGCATTCGCTGGGTGAATACTCGGCTTTGGTTGCCGCTGGTGTTTTGACGCTTGCACAGGCGGCACCTCTGGTGCGTTTTCGAGCCCAGGCCATGCAGCAAGCGGTGCCTGTGGGGCAGGGCGCGATGGCTGCCATTTTGGGGTTGGATGCATCAAAAGTCGTATCGGGATGCGCTGAGGTGACAGCCACTTTCGGCCTAAATTCGACCGAAATTGTTGAGGCAGTCAACTTCAATGACCCTGGGCAAACGGTGATCGCCGGCTCCAAGGCGGCTGTAGAGCAAGCCTGCGTGACGCTCAAGGCGCAAGGCGCCAAGCGCGCTTTGCCGCTGCCGGTATCTGCGCCGTTTCACTCCAGCTTGATGAAGCCTGCTGCCCTCAAGCTACAAGAGAAATTGAAGAACACCGTGTTTTCTGACCCGCAGATAGCGGTAGTGAACAACATCGACGTGGCGGTTGAGCACGACCCCGACTGTATTCGCAACGCCTTGTACCGTCAGGCCTTTGGCCCGGTGCGCTGGGTAGAGTGCGTTCAGGCCTTGGGTGCGCGCGGGCTGAGTACTTTGGTGGAATGTGGCCCGGGCAAGGTGCTGGCGGGGTTGACCAAACGTATTGACCCTAACATGCAGGGGCTGCCTCTTTTTGATTCGGCAAGTCTGCTGGACGTTAAAACATCTCTTTTGGAAGCATAGCCTTATGAGTGACGTGATTTTTGAAGGCCAGGTCGCACTGGTGACTGGGGCTTCCCGCGGCATTGGTGCTGCCATTGCACTTGAACTGGCCAAACGGGGTTTGAAGGTGATCGGAACGGCCACAACTGCCGAGGGTGCCGCCAAAATTTCTCAAGCTTTGTCGGCCTACACCGATTGCAGTGGTGAGACACTTGATGTCAATGATGCTGCCGGGGTAGATGCGCTGGTGGCCAACATCGTCAAAACGCGTGGCGGGTTGCATGTGCTGGTCAACAACGCAGGCATCACCCGCGACAACTTGGCCATGCGTATGAAGGATGACGAGTGGGATGCTGTCCTCGACACCAACCTCAAAGCTGTTTTTCGCATGAGCCGCGCAGTGATGCGCACCATGATGAAGCAGCGTTATGGCCGCATCATCAGCATCACCTCAGTGGTGGGCGCCTCTGGCAACCCTGGACAGGCTAATTACGCGGCGGCCAAAGCCGGTGTGGCAGGCATGACCCGGGCCTTGGCGCGTGAACTGGGCTCGCGCCACATTACCGTCAATTGCATTGCGCCTGGGTTTATTGAAACCGACATGACCGCACAGCTGGCAGATGAGCAGCAAAAAGCGCTGCTGATCCAGATTCCGCTGGGACACCTTGGCAAACCGTCTGACATTGCCCATGCGGTTGCGTACCTTGCGTCACCCCAAGCGGCTTATGTAACCGGGCAAGAGTTGCATGTGAACGGTGGTATGTACATGTAAGCGTTGTCGCTTATAAACAGGCATATTTTTCCAGTTGCCTGCCGGTCTGAGAAACAGTTTACAAGCCCGGCTAAAATCTTAATCTTTTTACAACCCTCAGAGGGAATCCATGAGCGATATCGAAGCACGCGTTAAAAAAATCATTGCCGAACAACTCGGTGTTGAAGAGTCTCAAGTTACCAGCGAAAAAGCCTTTGTGGCTGACCTCGGTGCCGATTCTCTGGATACCGTTGAACTGGTGATGGCCCTGGAGGATGAATTTGGCATTGAAATTCCTGATGAAGATGCAGAAAAAATCACCACGGTGCAAAACGCCATCGATTACGCCATGACGCACAAGAAAGCGTAGAGGGGCATTCGCGGTCGTTCTTCAAGATACCGCCAAGGCCAGCCCGATGTTCTAGCTGGCTGGCCTAAAAAATATTTCGCGCCTCGCCCGGATCAGGAGCGGGGTCTATTTCAGGCAAACCACTGACTGCTTATCACTATGTCCCGTCGTCGCGTCGTTGTTACCGGTTTGGGTTGTGTCAGTCCCGTTGGAAACACGGTTGATGTGACTTGGGCCAATCTGTTGGCTGGTCAATCTGGCGTTGGGCTGATTACCAGGTTTGATGCATCCACCTTTAGCTGCAAAATTGCAGCCGAGGTGAAGGGGTTTGACATCGAGTCTTACATGAGTGCCAAAGAAGCGCGCACCATGGACACCTTTATTCATTACGGCGTGGCCGCTGCAGCCCAGGCCGTAGCTGATGCGGGCTTGCCCACTGGTGATGCGTTGAGCGATGAACAGGCAACCCGGATTGGCTGCGTCATCGGTTCAGGTATCGGTGGTCTGCCCATGATTGAAAATGTGCATACCGAGTATGTGCAACGGGGTGCAAGGCGAATATCCCCCTTTTTTGTTCCCTCGACCATCATCAACATGATTGCTGGCCATGTGTCGATTCGGTTTGGTTTTAAGGGTCCCAATTTGTCGATCGTGACCGCTTGCACCACGGGTTTGCACTGCATTGGACAAGCTGGGCGCATGATCGAGTACGGTGATGCCGACGTGGTGGTGGCTGGCGGGTCCGAGGCATCGGTGTCGGTGCTGGGTGTTGGTGGCTTTGCGTCGATGCGTGCCTTGAGCACCCGCAACGATGACCCGGCTACAGCATCGCGTCCGTGGGACAAAGACCGTGACGGTTTTGTGCTTGGTGAGGGCGCTGGGGTGATGGTGCTCGAGGAATACGAGCACGCCAAGGCACGTGGTGCAAAAATCTATGCAGAGTTGGCGGGTTTTGGCATGAGTGCCGACGCTGGTCACATGACGGCACCGAACATGGATGGTCCCCGTCGCGCCATCATGGCAGCCTTGCACAATGCAGGTGTCAACGCAGACCAAGTGGATTATGTCAATGCACACGGTACATCGACCCCTTTGGGCGACATTAACGAATCCAATGCCATCAAAGCCGCATTGGGGGACCATGCCCGCAAGGTCGTTGTCAACTCCACCAAGTCCATGACAGGCCATCTTTTGGGTGGCGCAGGTGGTTTGGAATCCGTGGTCACGGTGTTGGCCCTGCACCATCAAAAGAGTCCGCCCACCATCAATGTGTTTAACCAGGATCCCGAATGTGATCTGGATTACTGCGCCAATGCCGCCCGTGACATGAAAATGGACGTGGCACTTAAAAATAACTTTGGTTTCGGTGGCACCAACGGGTCACTGGTGTTCAAACGCGCACCTTGACCACGGCCCGGTGCAGACCGACTGTTTCAGTCAAGCTTTGCTTTCATGCATAACGCCCCAGCGGTTGGATTTCCGGTGGGGCGTTCGCCTTACTACGGTATGTTGACTGGCGTGGTGGTTCTGTGCAGTCTTTTTGCCATGGTGGTATGGGCTTGGCAGACGGATGGGGTGGGCTGGCCTCAATGGCTCGGATTGGCAGGTTCTCTGGCCACGTCATCCTGGATGATTTGGCAGTGGTGGCATACACCTACAGGTTTTTTGTCGTGGGATGGCGAAGTGTGGGCCTGGGTGGTTGAGCACCAAACAGCCATTGTGGTACCAAAGGTTGAACTCGACTTTCAGCGTCTGTTGCTGCTGCGCTTGTGTTCTCCATTGGGTCCAACCCGCACTTGGGTCTGGCTTGAGAGTGCGTTTGCGCCACCTCGATGGCTGGCGTTGCGTCGAGCAGTCTTTGATGTACCCCGGCCCAAGACCGAGCCAATGGCTGGCAGCGCTGCTCAGCCCAAAAGCACGGTCGTCCTTGTCCCATGAAAGACAGCACTCCGTCCACCGTCGCGCCCCAGAATCCTGACAATGGTGATGCCCTGTTGGTGGCTCGCACCGTTGCAGGAGACCAGGCTGCGTTCGAGTTGTTGGTGATCAAGTACCAGCGGCGTGTAGAGCGACTGATTCGTCGCATGGTGCGCGATGTCGACTTGGTCGAAGACATCGCGCAGGAAACCTTCATTCGTGCGTACCGTGCGTTGCACCAGTTTCGCGGGGATTCGCAGTTCTACACCTGGCTGTACCGGATCGCGGTGAATACGGCAAAAAAATTTCTTCTTGATCTCAAGCGCGATCCAACCATCACCCAAACCGCCATGCGGTCCAACGATGAAGAAGATGAAACTTTTCACCCCAGACATGAACCAACCACCGACGAAACGCCCGAATCGGTGCTGGCAGCCAAAGAAATCGCCAAAGTGGTGAATGACGCGTTGGATGCCTTGCCCCCTGACTTGAAGCAGGCACTCACCTTGCGCGAGTTGGACGGGATGAGTTACGAGGATATTGCTGAATTAATGAATTGTCCACTGGGAACAGTGCGCTCCCGAATATTCAGGGCGCGCGAGGCCGTATCTGCCAAAGTCAAACCCCTGCTGGAAAAGCAGACCGGAAAACGGTGGTAGCTTGGGCAATGTCGGTGGTGGGCGAAGAAAAAACACATCCGCAGCGGCGGCTTATTTGTAATGGAAATTACGCATGACTGATCAAACCACTGAAAGCGCGGAGCGGGTTTCTGCGTTGGTCGACGGGCAACTTCACGGGGACGAGTTTCTCCAAGCACTGGCTGAGCTTGAGTCAAACGCTCAGGCGCGTTCAAACTGGGATACCTTTCACCTGTTGGGGGATGTGATGCGATCAGGCGCATCGGACGTCCGCGTGCATGACCCGGAATTTGTGGCACGTTTGCGTCAACGCATGGTTAAAGAGGTCCCCGACTTTGCCCCCATTCCTGGCATTTCAACAGCTGTCGAAGACCACTTCAACCCACCTCGCGCAACGAGCGCAAACGATGGATCCTGGCGGCGTGTGGCCGGATTGGCATCGGTGGTGCTGGCTAGCGTCCTGGGTTGGCAGGGCTTACAGTGGAAGAACGAAGGAAGTACCACTGTTACGCCTCAACTCGCCCAGTCGCCGCTTACCCCTTCAGCGTCACTTGGCGCATCTGATGTCTTGGCCATCGCCAAGACATCCAATGAAAGGCAAACTTTGCTGCGTCCGGACGGCACCTCCGCCTTGGTAGCGGCATCTGAACCCCTGGTGATGATTCGCAACCCGCAGCTTGACGCACTTTTGGCCGCACACCGGCAACTGGGTGGTGTGTCTGCCTTGCAGATGCCAGCTGGTTTCTTGCGCAACACCACGTTTGAAGAGGGTCCGCGTTGAAGCGTCAAGTCGTCTTTTGGTTAGCCTTTGCCCTGATGGGTTTTGCGCAGGCGCAGGCCGTATCGCCGCAGCCCTTGGCCAACAAGAGCACTGCAAAAAGCCCGCAGAGTATTGAGCAGTGGCTGATGCGCTTACACGATGCCGCCCGCCAAAGCGCCTATGTGGGCACGTTTGTGGTAACTGCGGGCAGCGCCATGTCGTCTGCCAGGATTTGGCATCTGTGTGAGGGTGCAGAGCAGTTGGAACGGATCGAGGCATTGACGGGCGCACCACGAACCACTTTTCGCCGCAATGACCAATTGATCACCTTTTTGCCGCAGAGTCGGGTCGCCATTTTTGAAAAACGCACGTCGCTGGCCCTGTTTCCCAACCTATTTGGCCGCGCTGAGTCATCAATCGCCCAGTTTTATCGGCTGAAAAATTTGGGCCGCGACCGCGTTGCGGGTTTTTTGGCCGATGGGGTTCAACTGATGCCGCTTGACCAATGGCGGTTTGGCTACCGGGTGTGGACAGAGCAAAGCACGGGACTGGTCGTCAAGTTGCAAACGCTTGACCCGGTTCAGAGCGTGCTTGAGCAGGCAGCTTTTTCTGATCTGCAACTGACAAAGCCCTTCAGTCGGGCCGAGTTGGGTGCCATGATGGACAGCACAGAAGGCTATGTTGTCAAAAAACCGGAACTTACCCCCACTACCGCAGATCAGGAGGGTTGGCAACTCAAGGTCAATGTGCCTGGTTTCAGGTCTGTCAGTTGTCATAGGCGGCAGGAGGCCGCGTCAGTTAACACGAGTGGCCCGTTGCAATGCGTGTTGTCTGACGGTTTGGCCTCAGTGTCTTTGTTCATCGAAGCTTTTGATGCCTCCCGACACGGTCCGGCGGTGCGGCATGAACACATTGCAATGGGTGCGACACACATGCAGACTCGGCAGATAGGTGCGTGGTGGGTGACGGCAGTGGGTGAAGCCCCGTTGCCAACCTTGCGGCAGTTCACCCAAGGACTCGAAAGAAAAATGTAGGCGTTTGTGTATTCGTCAGTTTTGTTTTGGAAAGGTAAAAAGTGATGCGTATTAATTTAAAAAACTTGTGTTCCTGTGCGCTTAGCGGCGTGTTGATGGTCACCGTGTCTCTTGCGGCGCTGCCCGTCAGCACAGCGCTGGCTCAGGCCCGTGCGCTCCCGGACTTCACTGATCTGGTGGAGCAGGTTGGACCCTCGGTGGTGAATATCAGGACGGTCGAAAAGGCGGCCACTCGCCAAGGCTCAAATGGTCCCATCGACCAAAATATGCTGGATTTTTTCCGCCGGTTTGGGTTGCCTATTCCCAACATTCCTAACGAGCCGCGTCAGGCGCCTCCCCCGGGGCATGGTCAGTCACCGGACGAAGGGCAACCACGCGGTGTTGGCTCTGGATTTATTTTGACCTCTGACGGCATGATCATGACCAATGCCCACGTGGTCGACGGGGCGGACGAAGTGCTGGTGACACTCACCGACAAGCGTGAATTCAAGGCAAAGATCATCGGCGCAGACAAACGAAGCGATGTGGCGGTGGTCAAGATCGAGGCTGCGGGCCTGCCAGCGGTCAAGGTAGGCGATGTTGGCCGCCTCAAGGTGGGCGAATGGGTGATGGCCATTGGCTCTCCCTTTGGATTGGAAAACACAGTAACGGCGGGCATTGTGAGCGCCAAGCAGCGCGATACCGGTGACTATTTGCCATTTATCCAGACGGATGTGGCCATTAACCCGGGTAACTCGGGTGGTCCGTTGATCAATATGCGTGGTGAAGTTGTGGGCATCAATAGCCAGATTTACTCCCGCTCGGGGGGCTCCATGGGCATCTCGTTCTCGATTCCAATGGATGAAGCGGTGCGCGTCAGCGAGCAATTGCGCGCTAACGGTCGGGTGACGCGTGGACGCATTGGTGTCCAGATCGGCCAGGTCTCCAAAGAGGTGGCCGAGTCCATCGGTTTGGGCAAACCCCAGGGAGCGTTGGTGAACAGTGTCGAAGCGGGTGCACCGGCCGACAAGGCGGGTGTTGAAGCCGGTGACATCATTGTCAAGTTTGATGGCAAGCCAGTTGAAAAATCCAGTGACTTACCGCGCATGGTAGGCGGCACCAAGCCTGGCACCAAGAGCACCTTGACCGTGTTCCGTCGGGGTTCTATAAAAGACCTGAGTGTGGTGGTTGCAGAAATTGAACCTGAAAAAACGGCTAAAAAGGCAGTCGACAAAGAAGTCAAGCCTAAAGCGTCGCAAATTGGTCAGGCCATTGGTCTGGCCGTCAGTGAAATGACCAAGGAGAAAAAAACCGAGTTGTCCGTTCAGGGCGGTGTGCAGGTTGATTCCGCTACGGAGGGTGCCGCACGCGCTGGCATTCGCGAGGGTGACGTGCTTTTGCAACTGGGTAATTTTGTGGTCACCGATCTTAAATCGTTTGAGGCCGCGCTGGCCAAGGTTGATAAAACCAAGCCTATCAGCGCGCTGGTGCGCCGAGGTGAGATGGCGCAACTTGTGGTCATCCGTCCAAGTAAATGAGGCAGCCTCATTGGTAGGCTTGAGGTGTTCACAAGCGGTATATAAAATGCCGAGTCAACACTTTGAAAGTTGCACACGCTGGTTTGAGGGGCCTTGGACCTTTTTACCTACAATGGGAGGCCAACTTTCGCAGTTGCCGTCAGAAGGTTGGCCCAGGGCGCGTCTCTCTTGACCGCGCCCTTTTTTCTGCTTGCATCTTTTTCACTCACTAATTTGGTTCCCCTTGATGAATCACATCAGAAATTTTTCGATCATTGCCCACATTGACCATGGCAAATCGACCTTGGCGGATCGTTTGATCCAGCGTTGTGGTGGCCTGCAAGAGCGCGAAATGGAAGCTCAGGTGCTTGACTCGATGGACATCGAGAAAGAGCGTGGCATCACCATCAAGGCCCAGACTGCTGCGCTGCATTACAAGGCCAAAGACGGGCAGGTCTACAACCTGAACCTGATCGATACCCCGGGTCATGTGGACTTCTCCTATGAAGTCAGTCGTTCGTTGTCAGCCTGTGAGGGCGCGCTGCTGGTGGTGGATGCCAGTCAGGGCGTCGAGGCACAGACCGTGGCCAACTGCTACACCGCGCTTGACCTGGGTGTGGAAGTGGTACCCGTGCTCAACAAGATGGATTTGCCCAACGCTGACCCAGACAACGCCAGGTCTGAGGTGGAAGACGTGATTGGCATCGACGCCTCCAATGCGATTGCCTGCTCTGCCAAGACCGGTATGGGCATCGAGGAAATTCTGGAGGCCGTGGTGGCGCGCATCCCCGCGCCCAAAGGCAACCCCAAAGGCCCCTTGCGGGCCATGATCATTGACAGCTGGTTTGACAGCTATGTGGGTGTGGTGATGTTGGTGCGTGTGGTGGATGGCCGCCTGGTCAAGGGTGAGCGCATCAAGATGATGGCTACGGAGACCACTTACAACGCTGACAGCCTGGGTGTGTTCACCCCGGCCAATGAGCCACGACCCTCGCTGGAGGCTGGCGAGGTCGGCTACATCATTGCTGGCATTCGCGAGCTACAGGCTGCCAAGGTGGGCGACACGATCACGCTCATCCGGCCCGGAACCGGCGGCGCTGCGGCAACGGCCACCGAAGCCTTGCCTGGTTTCAAGGAAATTCAGCCTCAGGTATTTGCTGGCCTCTACCCCACTGAGGCCAATCAGTACGAAGGCCTGCGTGACAGCCTGGAAAAGCTCAAGCTCAACGATGCGTCATTGCACTATGAGCCAGAAGTCTCCCAGGCCTTGGGCTTTGGTTTTCGATGCGGTTTTTTGGGCCTCCTGCACATGGAAATTGTGCAGGAACGTCTGGAGCGCGAGTTTGACCAGGACCTGATCACCACTGCACCCAGCGTGGTGTACCAGGTGGTACAGGCAGATGGCACCATCAAAATGGTGGAAAACCCGTCCAAAATGCCAGATCAGGGCCGCCTTGAAGAAATACGCGAACCCATTGTGGTGGTGCACTTGTACATGCCTCAAGAGTACGTGGGAGCGGTCATGACGCTGGCCAACCAGAAGCGTGGCCTTCAGCTGAACATGGCCTACAAAGGCCGTCAGGTGGTGCTGACCTATGAAATTCCTCTGGGGGAAATCGTGATGGACTTTTTTGACAAGCTCAAAAGCGTCTCGCGCGGATACGCCTCCATGGACTACGAATTCAAGGAATACCGCACCGCTGACGTGGTCAAGGTTGATATTTTGCTCAACGGCGAAAAGGTCGATGCCTTGTCTATCATCGTGCACAGGTCACAGTCGGTGTACCGGGGCCGTGCGGTGGTGTCCAAAATGCGCGAAGTCATTTCACGTCAGATGTACGACGTGGCCATTCAGGCGGCGATTGGTTCCAACGTCATTGCCCGCGAAACCATCAAGGCCCTGCGTAAAAACGTGATTGCCAAGTGTTATGGTGGTGACATTTCCCGTAAGCGCAAGCTGCTTGAGAAACAAAAAGAAGGCAAAAAACGCATGAAGCAAATTGGGTCGGTTGAAGTGCCACAAGAGGCCTTCCTGGCCATTTTGAAGGTGGACGCATGATGCAGGCGCTTACCTCTGTGGTGCTGGCTGCGTTTGCGGCCTATGTCGGAGCCTGGTACTTTGGCATGGTTGAAGGCAACTTCGCGCTGTTGTTGTTTTCGGCCACAGTGGTCACAGGTCTGTATTGGCTGGCCGAGCGGTATTATTTTTTGCCGCAACGCCAAAATGCCGCTGCGGCCCTGGAAGCCAACGCCATCAAACGCAACGAAGAATTGAGCAAACTCGGCATCAGCAAGGTCGAAGGTGATGTGGCCGAGGCCAAGAACCAAATCCTGGCGCAGCCCTGGTGGCTGGACTGGACTGCGGGCTTGTTCCCGGTGATCATTGGTGTGTTCATCTTGCGCTCGTTTTTGTTCGAGCCGTTCAAGATTCCATCGGGCTCCATGATTCCCACTCTGCTTGTAGGCGATCTGATTCTGGTCAATAAATTCCACTATGGCTTGCGCCTGCCTGTGCTTAATACCAAGCTGACCGAGGGCACTGCCCCGCAGCGTGGTGATGTGATGGTGTTTCGTTACCCGCCCAAACCCAGTCTGGACTACATCAAGCGGGTGGTGGGTGTACCTGGCGACGAGGTGGCCTACCTCAACAAGCGCCTGTCCATCAACGGCAAGCCTGTCCCCACCAACACCTTGCCAGAATTTTTTGACGAGGACGTCATGCGCTACTTCAAGCAATACGAAGAAGTGCTGGGTGACAAGCCTCACCGCTTGCTCAATGACGACAACCGACCGGCTTTTGTACCCGGCGCGGATGAGTTTGAATTCAAGAGCAACTGCCATTACAGTGTCGAAGGCGTGGTGTGCAGGGTGCCGCAGGGTCATTACTTCATGATGGGTGACAACCGCGACAACTCGCTCGATTCTCGTTACTGGGGTTTTGTGCCAGACAAAAATATCGTAGGCAGGGCCTTTTTTGTCTGGATGAACTTTGGTAGTCTCAAGCGCATTGGTTCATTTAATTGAGTGGAGGTACGCAATGGCAAACACGTTTAACTTCAGGCAGCGCGGCATCTCTCTCATCAGCTTGCTGCTGGTGGCCGGTTTTTTCGCCGCAGCAGGTGTAGTGCTTGCCCAAGCTGTGCCCACGATGATTGAGTACCAGGCTGTGCTCAAAGCGGCCAACAAAGCCAAAGAAGGCAATACGGTGGCAGAGGTGCGCAGCCTTTTTGATAAGGCGGCCAGTGTTGACAACATCTCATCCATCTCCGGCAAAGACATTGAGGTGACCAAAGAAAATGACAAGGTGGTGGTCAAGTTTGCCTACCAGCGCGAAATCCACCTCGCTGGCCCGGCCTACCTCACCCTCAAATACGCAGGGCAATCCCGTTGAAAGCACAGGTGATTTCTTGAATGTGGGTCTGATCGCGCTGCAAAAGCGCTTGAAACAT